>NZ_DXLG01000011.1 GCF_019414865.1 Veillonella sp. | reverse complement strand
AAATAGAGGCTTTCACAAACTATATTAGTATGTAAAAGCACTATTAGAATAAGGAGTAAGCATTGAAATTAATTTCTTGGAATGTAAACGGCCTTCGTGCGGCTGTAACAAAAGGATTTATGGAATCCTTTAACGAACTGGATGCAGATATTTTCTGTTTACAAGAAACAAAATTGCAACCTGATCAAATTTCTTTGGAATTGCCAGGTTATGAGCAATATTGGAATAGTGCTGTGAAAAAAGGCTATAGTGGTACGGCTGTATTCACACGCATTAAACCGTTATCCGTAACTAATGGTATTGGCATTGAAGAACACGATCAAGAGGGCCGTGTTATTACTGCTGAATATGACAATTTCTATTTAGTATGCTGCTATACACCAAATAGCCAACGTGAATTGGCTCGTCTTGAGTACCGCATGACTTGGGAAGATGCATTCCGCAACTATTTGCTTGAATTAGATGAGAAAAAACCAGTTATTCTTTGTGGTGACCTTAACGTGGCTCACCAAGAAATCGACCTTAAAAATCCTAAGACGAACCGTAAAAATGCAGGCTTCTCCGACGAAGAGCGTGCAAAAATGACCGAACTGTTAGGTGCTGGTTTTACAGACACATTCCGTCATCTGTATCCAGATGCCATTGAGGAATATAGCTGGTGGTCTTATATGGGCAAGGCTCGTGAACGAAATACGGGATGGAGAATTGACTATTTCATCACCTCTAAACGTCTTGACGACAAAATTCAAGAAGCTAAAATTCACCAACAAATCTTTGGCTCTGATCACTGCCCAGTAGAATTAGATATCGATTTATAATATATTGAAAGTATAATCTACAGCCTCATCTTAGGATGGGGCTGTTGTAATAGGTGAAAGGAGACCTTATGGCTCAAAAACAAAAGGCTGTTGTCCTATTCAGCGGTGGTGTAGATAGTACTACATGTTTAGCGCTAGCTATTGAAAGATTTGGCAAAGACAATGTAGTGCCGTTATCCATTCAATATGGTCAAAAACATAGTAAAGAACTAGAGGCTGCTGCATCTATTCTCGCTTATTATGGAATTGAAGGTAAAACGATGGATGTCACTAAATTGTTTGCCTTCAGCAATTGCTCTTTATTGACCCAATCCACAGAGGCAATACCTCAAGGTTCATACAAGGAACAACAAGAAGCAGAAGGGGAAGGTACTGTTAGCACCTATGTGCCATTTAGAAATGGTCTATTCCTATCTGCGGCGGCTTCCTTAGCCTTATCTCTAGACTGCGGCTATATCTACTATGGTGCCCATAGCGATGATGCGGCTGGTAACGCATACCCAGACTGTACAGAACACTTCTATAAATCCATGGGCGATGCTATCTTCGAAGGATCCGGTAAAGAATGCTCCTTAGAAGCACCATTCATCAACCATAACAAAGCAGACGTCGTAAAAGAAGGCCTACGACTCGGCGTACCATACCACCTAACATGGTCCTGCTACGAAGGCGGCGACAAACCATGCGGACACTGCGGCACCTGTATCGATAGAGCCGAAGCATTCCGCGCCAACGGCGTCGAAGACCCAGCACAATAATAGAATTTCTCTATACCCACCAAAACTGGATTATATTAGTAGCCGCCATTTAGGCGGCTACTTTGCATATAAATTAATAGATAAGATACTATGTTTGCCTTGAGGCGGACTTCTACGTCGCTAATATTAGCTCATTTGTTGATTTGCTAAATTCGCAGTGGCAGGAGATACCTTTTCAAAGAGCGACTTTGGCAGGTCGAGGCCCCAGGCCGATGACCGTATAGCCAGTGGAGCGATGAGGAAAGGTATCTCCTGACACCCCGTCCTTACCAACTTAACACTAATAGTAGATTTACATATAAGTCCGCCTACAACCAAATTGATTGCGAAAATATTAGATATATGTTAATATTAGAACTGCCTAAAGGCGACAACTAAATAAGACAGTTTGAAACCATCCTGTCTCTAAACAAAACTACGGAAATTCATAAGCATTTATAGCATGGTAGTTTTGCCATGCTTTTTTTATTTTGAGGAGGTGAGTGTTATGATTACTACACGTAAATTGACTATTTCTGCCATGGTTGTGGCATTGTACATCGTCGTACTATATTTAACGCAAAGCGTTTCCTTCGGGGCGTATCAAATTCGTATAGCAACATCATTATATGCACTTGCTTATGCCTTTCCGTTTTTGGTAATTCCCATGGGGATTGGTAACCTCATTTCTAACTTCCTATTCGGTGGTCTTGGTATCCTCGATATGATGGGCGGTTTTGGCGTTGGTATTTTAACAACAGGTATAATCGTAGGTATGCGTAAGCTTGGCCTTAGCGCTTGGTGGGCGATTCTACCAATTATCTTTGTTCCAGCATTATGTGTACCATTATGGCTCAGCCCATTACTTGGCCTTCCATACTGGCCATTGGTATTGAACCTCGTCGTAGGTCAAACAATTCCGGCAGTGCTTGGCTCTGTTTTGGTGAAAGCTTTGATCAGCCGTCCTAGCATGGCTGCTTTATTAGGTGCTTTCAAATAAAAAGTACATAGGTAAATAAAAAGGCGTAAGCTCGATATGAGCTTACGCCTTTTCTATGGCTAAATGTTATGGAGGTTGAAAGTATTAGCAGTTGTAGCCGCGCCATTTAGTTTCTACTACGAGGCGCTCAAGGGCAACCATGTACGCTGCTTGACGAGGAGGTACATTGTATTTATGTTGCATTTCCCAAACTGCTTCAAAACTATTTTGCATATTTTTAGTTAAGCGTTCATTAACTTCTTCTTCAGTCCAGTAGAAGCTAGCTTTGTTTTGGACCCATTCGTAGTAGGATACAACTACGCCGCCGCCGTTTGCAAGAACGTCAGGAATGATGTCGATACCTTTTTCATAGAAGTATTTATCTGCATCATTAGTAGTAGGGCCATTAGCACCTTCCAAGATGATTTTAGCTTGGATGTTTTCCATGTTGTCTTTGTTCAATTGGTTTTCGAGAGCTGCCATGTACAATACATCAACTGGTTGAGCCAATAATTCTTGAGCACCAATTGTAGTCATACCTGGTTCGCTGTAACCTTCAAGGGAACGACCATGGGAGTTAGCATATTCGTATGCTTTTTCCACATCAATACCGTTAGGGTTGTAGATGTTAACGCTTACGTCGCCGATAGCAACAACTTTAGCGCCTGCTTGCGCAATGAGGCGAGCACCTACGGAACCTACGTTACCGAAGCCTTGAACTGCTACAGTAAGGTTTTTGATGTCTAAGTTTTTCTTAGCTAAGTAACTTTGTAATGCGATGAGACAGCCGCGACCAGTTGCTTCATTACGACCTAAGGATCCGCCTACTTCAATAGGTTTACCAGTAACGATACCAGGGCTCCATTCGCCTTTTAATGTGCTGTATTCATCAGCAATCCAGCTCATGATTTGGGCGTTTGTATTTACGTCTGGTGCAGGCACGTCAGTATTTACGCCAATGATAGGAGCAATACGACGTACAAAGTTACGAGTCAAGCGTTCTAATTCGCGAGGGTTCAATGTTTTAGGATCAACTTTGATACCGCCTTTACCACCGCCATAAGGAATGTTAGCGATAGCATTTTTAATAGTCATCCAAGCTGCCAATGCACGAACTTCGTTTTCGTCGGAGTCAGGATGGAAGCGAAGACCACCTTTAGCGCTACCACGTAATGTGGAGTGTTGGCAACGGTAACCTTCGTATACGCGAACTTCACCATTGTCTAGTTGAAGAGGTACAGCTACTTTTAGTTCTCGTTCAGGATGACGTAATACTTCGTACTCACTACGAGAATAACCGAGTTTTTCTGCTGCTACATCTAACGTATTTAGCATGTTTTCATAAGGATTATAACCACTCATAATAACCTCCTGTATATAAGAGTAAATTAAGTTTTGCTAATTTTAGACATACTGTAGTATTCGACGTTGTATACATAATACCCTTTATAATTTTATAACTATATTCTATAGTTTTTAATGCTTGAAAAGTGTATAGAATATAGATATTTACTGTGATTATAGTCACTCCTAAAGTTAGATATAAATCGTAGTTTTTACAGTATAAATGGATACTTTTACAAAAAAAAAAAGAGACCGATGAAAGATACTTTCACCGATCTCTAAAGAGAATATATTTTATTTTTCCATTGTATTTTCCACTGGAGTAGGAGGTACAGAAGAGTCTGTAGTTTGGCCGTCACCCCACCATACGATACCGTATGTATGATTAAGAACAGAACGGTTAAATACAGGTGTTTCGATGCCTGCCTTGCGTTGTTTGATATAGTCATCAAGAGCAAGACCTGCAGTACGTCCCATACGTACGATGGAACTAATATTAGTTAATACTAAGAAGGCCATGAATAAATCGGCTAAATTCCATACTAAATCAAGGGAGGCAATAGAGCCTACGAATGTCATGATTATTACACCAATACGGAATAAATGAAGATAGAATTTCTTCTCTGTTAAGTGGCTAATATTAATTTCACCGTAGTAATAGTTACCAATTAAGGAACTGAAGGAGAACATTACGATAAAGATTGCTACCGCTGTTGGTGCCCAAGAACCAAGTTGTTGTTCAAGGTTATGTTGTACTAGAGCAACACCAGTTAAACCTGTTGTGCTATAGTCACCAACGATGAGCACGATGAAAGCAGAAGCGGTACAAATGATAAATGTATCAAGGAATACACCGAATGCTTGTACAAGACCTTGTTCAACAGGATGGTTAACAGCTGCAGTAGCCGCTGCATTAGGCACAGAACCTTCACCGGCTTCGTTGGAGAATAGACCACGTTTAATACCATTCATTACAGTAGCACCTAATAAGCCACCACCTGCTGCTACTGGTTCAAAAGCAGAGGAGATAATAGTATAGATTACATGTGGGAATTGAGTGATATTCATAATAACTACGAATAATGCAGTAGCGATATATAAAACCGCCATGATAGGAACGATGATTTCAGATGCTTTAGCAACGCGGCTGATACCACCGAAAATGATAATACCAAGAAGAATTGCTACTACAGCGCCTGTATAGGATACATCAAAGTTGAATACTTGAAGAGATGCAGCTAATGTATTAGCTTGTACAGAGTTGTAAATCCAACCGTATGTAATACTGATCAAAATTGCAAATAAAACAGATAATGCTTTGTTGTTTAAGCCATAGCGAATGTAGTATGCTGGGCCGCCGTAAAAGCCGCCTTTAGCAACAGGTTCTTTGTAGATTTGTGCCAATGTAGATTCGATGAAACCTGTAGCAGCACCAATAAGAGCGATAACCCACATCCAGAAAATAGCACCAGGACCACCGAGTACAACAGCAATCGCTATACCTGCGATGTTACCAACACCTACACGAGATGCAGTACTAACACAGAACGCTTGGAATGAGGATACATGATTTTTTTCTGTAGAACTACCTGCACCATTGATTACGAGGCGAATCATTTCTTTGATCATACGAATTTGTACAAAATTCGTTGTCATCGTAAAGAAGAGACCTGCGCCGATGAGGATAAAGATGATGAAATAACTCCATAAATAGCCATTAATGGTAGAAATAGCATCATTGAGCATTGCTTCCATAAAAACGCTCCTTTCTCATAAAAAGAATTCTTATAATTATTAATAATATTGTATCAATTTCTATAGACTATGTAAAACAAAATCCCTCACAAGAGTGAAGGATTTTATTAATAGTTTATTATTGTATAGCAACTAAGATGTTTCTTTAAGCTTTAGTGAATTCCGGTGATTCCTCCATGCCTTGTAATAAGGTTTGTTCGGAATGTTCCATGTGAATTCTTGCCAACTTACGAGCTTGAGTAGCATTATGTGAAGCAATGGCCTCTACCAATTGACGGTGTTCTTCCCATGTCTTTCTTAGTCGGCCCGGTTGATTCATAGAGAAGCTACGGAATCGATAGGTTTGCTCCCGCAAGTTGTGTACGATATCTGCTAAACGTTCGTTACGCGATGCACGATATAGTACTTCATGGAATTCTACGTCTGCTGTTACGACGGACTCCATGTCTTTATTCTCCATATGGTCGCCGATCGCTACGAGCATTCGTTCTAGTGTTTCAATCTCCTCTTCGGTTATGCGTTCGGCAGCAAGGCCTGCTGCGAGTTCTTCTAGGGCAGACCGAATTTCAAATACTTGAGTAATATCCTTTAACGATATATTGGCTACATATGTACCACGGCGAGGAACCATGACAACAAAACCTTCGAGCTCAAGCTTACGAATGGCTTCGCGAATTGGTGTACGGCTCACACCGAGTTCTTCAGCTAGAGGAATTTCCATAAGGCGTTCGCCTGGTTTTAACACGCCGTCTTGAATGGCTTGACGTAATGTTTCACTTACGACTTCGCGTAGAGGTTTATACGCATCTAAGCGTATTGGTTGTAACCGTTTTGTCATGGTAAGTCCTCCTGTGTACATGTTTTTGTAATGAGCGATAGCCAATCATGGCCTGCTGCTTTGATCTCTTCTTGCAGTTGTAATGCTTCCATTGGTTTATCCAGCAATACCACCATTGTAGGACCACTACCGGTCATAATCGTTGGATATTCACGACTAGTGAAGAATTCTTTACAAATGACAAGTTCTTCATGGTCAGGGAAGAGTAGTTCTTCAAATGTATTAGCACTAGTAAGGAATGCTGATTTTAAGTCATTATTTTCTAGGTGTTGTTGGACTGTATCGATGGTTTGTTTTGTTGCTACGGACTTATTCGTGAAGCGACCATAAGCAGCTGCAGTTGATACAGATACCTTTGGCTTTACTAGCAATAACCAATGTGGATCTGGAGATTTTCCGTATGTTAATATTTCACCACGCCCCGTGCCACGTGCTGTACCACCTTGCAATAGGAATGGCACATCGGATCCAAGAGTAGCACCGATTTGTAAAAGTTCCTCTTGGGTGAGTCGTAAGTCCCAGAATCGATTGAGACCTACTAACATAGCAGCCGCATCAGCACTACCACCGCCAAGACCGGCTTGAATAGGTACTCGTTTTAATAGGTGAATGGCAGCTCCCGCTTTGCAACCGGTATAAGCTTGTATTGCCCGTAATGCTTTGAGGGCAAGATTTTCTTCACCATAAGTAACTAATTTTTGCATATACTCAGGTAATTCTGGAGCGCCACCGGAGAAAACTACGGAATGATGCTTCGCAAAATAAATGGAGTCGCTAAGGCGAATGGATTGGAAGATAGAGTCGATATCGTGATATCCGTCTTCACGCTTGCCCGTAATGGCAAGTCCAATATTGATTTTACTGCAACCGAGTTGCTCAAAACTTTTACTCATAATAGCCTCGTTTGTAACATACAGAATATATGCAATTTATATGTTTATTTTATACTCTTATAAAGTGATTGAAAATAACCATTAAGTGGTTTATGATGAATTTGTATACGCATATTGTTTTATTACTAAATGTATTGTAAATAGCGTATGTTTTAGTTAGTTCATTATAGAATATTTATAGTGAAATGGCAATTTGGAGGAAGCTATGTTCGCTAAGTATAAAAGTGTTATCTATGAAAGCCTTATGGTCATTCTTGGATGTGCCATATTTGGTGCCGGCCTTGATGCCTTTGTATTGCCACACAAATTGGTGAGTACTGGTATTAGTGGGGTAGGCTTGATTTTGTATTATTTAACGGGCTTATCTGTTGGTTCTTGGAATATGATTTTAAATATTCCTATATTCTGGGCTGCTTGGAAGTGGCTAGGCACCCGTGTTGTTATCAAAACCTTGTATGGCACATTGATGCTGTCTTGGATGGTTGATTTATTTAACTTCTTGCAATATGACATGATTATTAAGGATCCTTTGTTGAGTTCCATGATGGCTGGTATTACTACTGGTGTAGGTCTTGGCATTGTGTACCGCGTAGGCGGTAACACAGGTGGGCTTGATCCTATTGCACTCATTGTACGCAAATATTATGGACTTCAAATGGGGTCCATTAATAGTGCCATAAACTGTGCTATTCTTGTTGCCGCAATTGGTGTTGTTGGCCTTGAAGCTGTAGCGGTCACACTTATTAGTGTCTATGTGTATACCATCATTACGAATAAGGTGGTTATCGGGTTTAATCAACGAAAGGTAGCTTTCATCATTACCTATCGTACCGATGATGTCTGCGAATGCATCATCAAAAAGGTTGGCCGTGGAGCCACTATTATTAATGGTGTGGGTGCCTATACACGGACGCCAAAGCAAATCGTTATGGTAGCCGTTAATCTCTTGCAAGTAAATAAATTAAAAGAGGTTATTCAAGAGGCCGATCCAGATGTATTTATCTTGATAACCGATGCACAAGAGGTTATTGGTCAAGGCTTTACGCAGCCTATTATACCGACTGAAGTATGTGAACAGTTGAAAGATAAGAGTACTACACAAGAGGACAATACAGAGATTGTACACAATCAATAAGTAAGTATTTGTCATCTCATCTTAATCATGTGTAAATATAATATTTTATGAATGACATATACATTTGAGATTAGGAGGTTCCTATGGCTCATAAATTAGCAGGTACGCCTGTACAAGAACAAGATATTATAGATGTACAAACTCTGGTAGATGCCTATTTTGACAATGCGCCAGATGTAACTGATCCGACACAACTCGTATCCTTTGGTACATCAGGCCACCGTGGTACCTCTTTAAATGGTACCTTTACGGATTTACACGTAGCGGCTATTACACAGGCAATCTGTGATGGTCGTGGTCAATTTGGTGCGACAGGACCCATTTTTGTGGGCCAAGATACACATGCTTTATCTCAGCCTGCATTAGTAACAGTGCTTGAGGTACTTGCTGGTAATGGTGTGACTGCCATGGTTGATGCGGATATGGACTTTGTTCCAACGCCATCTGTGTCTCGTGCAATCATTCGATATAATGAAAGTAACGATAAAAAAGCAGATGGTATCGTTATTACACCATCTCACAATCCTCCAGATAATGGGGGCATTAAGTATAATGCTACCAACGGTGGCCCTGCAGATACGTTGATTACAAAATGGATTGAAACCCGCGCCAATGAGTACGTTCGTGCTTATTGTGAATTAGAAGGGTTCAAACGCATTAGTATTGATAATATTGAACCAGACCAACAGGTGCCTTATGACTATAAGGGCTTATATGTTGAAGAACTATCCTCCATTATTAATATGGAGGCCATTCAAAGTGCTAAACCTAAGGTTCTTGTCAATGCATTAGGTGGTAGTGGCCTTGGTTATTGGCGTGCTATTAAAGAGCGGTATAATCTTAATATGGATATTATCAATGATGAGTACGATCCAACCTTTAGCTTTATGACCTATGACCATGATGGCAAGGTGCGTATGGATTGTTCTTCTGAATATGCGATGGCGGATGTAACTAAACAAATTGGCAATTATGATCTCGCTGTTGGCAATGACCCTGATTATGATCGCTACGGTATCGTTACTGCAGAGGGACTTGCTTCTCCTAATGCGTTCCTTACGGTTGCTGCAGATTATTTGTTTACAACCCGTGGTTGGACAGATAAAGGGGTAGGTAAAACCGTTGTTTGTACCACTATGATTGATAAATGGGCGGCTGTTAAAGACATTCCGGTTTATGAGGTTCCGGTAGGCTTTAAATATTTTAGCTCTTTATTATTTGATGGTGAGATTGGTATCGGCGGTGAAGAATCTGCAGGCGCATCGTTCCTTAAAAAGGACGGCACCGTATGGACTACCGATAAAGACGGCATGGTAATGGCGCTTCTAGCAATGGAAATGTATGCCGTTATGGGCGCAACTGTTGATCGCCTCTACAATAATATTGTTGAAGGTTGTGGTGACCCACGATTTGGTCGCATTGATGCGGCTTGTACAAAGGCAGCAAAGGCTAAGTTGAAACAGTTGAATGCAAGTTCCATTACGGCTACAGAGGTAGATGGAGACGCTATTACTAATATACGCACTACATCCTTATACAAGGATATGCCCATCGATGGGGTTCGCGTAGAAACTGAAACAGGTTGGTTTGTAGCGCGTCCGTCCGGTACAGAGGATTTGTATAAAATTTATGGTGAAAGCTATAAAGGGGATAAAGGTTTAGTCGCGTTATTGACAGCAGGAGAGGCTATCGTAACGGCTGCATTATCCGACGAAGTGTAAAATACTATTTTTACATGAAAACTCATGAAGATTTCACCGTAGAAAATTAATAAATGTGATATAATATATTAATATAGTTTATTGAATACCCTATATGGGGCAAATAGTTTGTAGTGCTCAGAAAAGGTGATGTTATGAAATTAGTTGTTACCGTTGTCGGCGTTGACCGCGTTGGTATCATTGCAGGGGTTAGTACTGTACTTGCTAACCACGGCGTAAACATTATGTCTATAAATCAAACCATTCTTGATGGCGTTTTCAATATGATTATGATGTGTGAAACAAAGTCTGAAGATGTGAAAGATTTGACATCTATTCAAGATGCTTTGAATGCACTCGGTAAAGAACTTGGTGTTGAAATCCGTGCACAACATGCTGATATTTTCTTAAGCATGCACCGTGTAGGATAGGAGGCACTATGTTATCTATCGACAATATTTTAGAAACGAATCAGATGATTCATGATAACAAGCTTGACGTACGTACCATTACAATGGGTATTAGCTTGCTTGAATGTGCATCTAGCTCTGGTAAAGAGTTGTGTGATCGTATTTATGATCGCATTACGAAAGAAGCAGAACACCTTGTGTCTACTGGTGAGGCTATTGAGCGCGAGTTTGGTATTCCTATCATTAACAAACGTATTTCTGTAACACCGATCTCATTAGTGGCTGGTGGTAGTGATTTAACATCCTATGTTCCTATTGCAGAAGCGATGGATCGCGCTGCAAAAACAGTAGGTGTAAACTTTATCGGCGGTTTCTCTGCTCTTGTAACAAAAGGTGCTACACGTGCTGACCGCATTTTGATTGATTCCATTCCAGAAGCGTTGGCAACTACAGATATCGTATGTAGCTCTGTAGGTGTGGGCTCTACTAAAACGGGGATCAACATGGATGCAGTTCGCGACATGGGTATCATCGTTAAGAAAACAGCAGAACTTACAAAGGATAATGATGCGCTTGGTTGTGCTAAGCTCGTTATTTTCTGTAACCCTGTAGAGGATAATCCGTTCATGGCGGGTGCCTTCTTTGGTGTAACTGAAGGTGATAGTGCCATTTCTGTAGGCGTATCTGGTCCAGGCGTTGTAAAACACGCACTAGAATCTGTACGTGGTCAATCCTTTGATGTTGTAGCAGAAACAATTAAACGCACTGCTTTCAAAATTACTCGTGTAGGCCAATTGGTAGCACAAGAGGCATCTCGCCGTCTTGGCAAACCATTCGGTATCATTGACTTGTCCTTGGCACCAACACCAGCTGTAGGTGACTCGGTAGCTCACGTTCTTGAAGAAATGGGCTTATCCTCTTGTGGTTGTCACGGTACTACAGCAGCACTTGCATTGCTTAATGATGCAGTGAAAAAAGGTGGCCTTATGGCATCTTCTCACGTAGGCGGTCTCAGTGGTGCATTTATTCCAGTATCTGAAGATGCGGGTATGATTGATGCTGTATCTTGTGGCAGTTTATCCCTCGATAAATTAGAGGCTATGACATGCGTATGTTCTGTGGGCCTTGACATGATTGCTATTCCTGGTGACACAACAGCAGATACAATTTCTGCAATCATTGCTGATGAATCTGCTATTGGTATGATTAATAATAAGACAACTGCGGTTCGTGTAATTCCTGTACCTGGTAAAACAGTAGGCGAGGTTGTTGAGTTTGGTGGCTTGTTAGGCTATGCTCCAATTATTGAAGTGAGTCCATATAGTGCAGCTGAGTTCATCGCACGTGGTGGCCGTATTCCTGCACCTATTCGTAGCTTAACGAACTAATATTGTTTTAACCCAGTTGTTGGAGGTGTCTTATGAGTGATTATGTGCTCGATTATGTATGGGCCTTTGCTCTGGCGCTCATCATAACCTTTGCACTTACCCCTTTGGTGAAACGCTTTGCCGTTGCTGTTGGGGCAATAGATAAACCTGATGCCCGCAAGGTACATCATGGTGCTATTCCACGACTTGGTGGGTTAGCAATCTTTCTCGGTTATGTCGGGTCGGTCCTCTTTAATGGATCTATCCCACATGACCATAAACTATTTGGCTTTGTACTTGGTACCGTTATCCTTGTGCTTGTTGGCATTTGGGACGATATTAAACAAATTGAGCCAAAGACTAAGTTGATGGGCCAAATTATAGCAGCAGCTATTTTGGTAGCTTACGATATTCGCGTAGACTTTATCAACCTTCCTTGGGGTGGTGTAGTATATCTTAAATATTGGGCTGCTCCATTGACTATTTTCTGGATTGTAGGCTTTACGAATATCGTAAACCTTATCGATGGACTTGATGGCTTGGCAGCAGGTATTTCCTTTATTGCTTGTATTGCTGTTTGTGCTATGACATTACAACTTGGTCAAACTGACCTTGCCTGTATTTCATTGGCACTAGCAGGTGCAACAGTAGGGTTCTTGCGGTATAACTTTAACCCAGCGAAAATCTTCATGGGTGATACGGGCTCTATGCTCCTTGGTTATACATTAGCCGCTATTTCTGTAATGGGAGCCGTTAAAACGGCGGCTACTATTGCATTAGTAGTACCAGCAATCGTGCTAGGCTTACCAATTCTCGATACATTATTTGCTATCGTACGCCGTAAAATCAGCGGTCGTCCGATTTTCAAGCCTGATAAAGGCCATGTGCATCATCGTTTGTTAGCACAAGGCTTATCTCAAAAGCAAGCGGTGCTAATGATGTATGCTGTAACGGCTCTCTTTGGTGGCGTATCCGTCATCGTAGCAGAGGTCAATGCTTGGATTGGTATCGCATTAGTACTCGTTATCTTCTTAGGTAGTATTTATGTGGCTCGTCGCCTTGGTGTTATTACTCACAGTGATGCGGCAGGTCATCCACTACCACGTCCTACAATTGAACGCAGCGATTCAGATGAAACTATTTCCTTTGATCGTGAAGAATTGGCAAAAGCTTTAGAGGAATCCGAGGATTCCCATAAGAAATAACCATGTGGGGCGCTTGGCGCCCCATTTTTTCTATCCTACTATGTTGGAGGCAACTATGTTAAAAGTTATGACAATCTTTGGTACAAGACCTGAGGCTATCAAGATGGCTCCTCTTGTAAAAGCATTAGAAGCAGCACCGGATATGGAACCGATTGTAACCGTTACGGCACAACATCGCGATATGCTCGATCAAGTACTAAACTTGTTTAATATTACCCCTGATTACGACTTGAATATTATGAGCCAAGGTCAAACATTGTACGATGTAACAAACCGTGCATTGATGGGCCTTAAAGATGTATTAGAAGAAGCTAAACCTGATGTGGTTCTTGTACATGGTGATACTACAACTACCTTTGCAGGTGCTTTGGCGTCCTTCTATCAAGAAATTCCTGTAGGCCATGTAGAAGCAGGCCTTCGCACTGGTGATATTTACTCTCCATTCCCAGAAGAGATGAACCGCAAGTTGACTGGTTCTATTGCGACATATCATTTTGCACCAACAGCTAGTTCTGAAAGTAATCTTAAAAAAGAAAATATAAATACAGACCATTTGTATGTAACAGGCAATACGGTTATTGATGCCCTTGATACAACAGTACAAGAAAATTATGTGTTTGATGATGCTGCTATCAATGCATTAGATCCTGAAAAACGTACAGTGCTTGTTACTACACATCGCCGTGAAAACTTGGGTGAGCCTATGCGCCATGTATACCAAGCTATTCGCGATTTGCTTGATGAATTTAAAGATATTCAAGTGGTATTCCCTGTACATAAGAATCCTAAAGTTCGCCAAGTTGTACAAGAAGAACTCGGTTCTGTAGAACGTGTTACATTAATTGACCCGCTTGATTACGAACCATTTGCTAATTTGATGGCTAAATCCTATTTGATTCTTACTGATTCTGGTGGGATTCAAGAGGAAGCACCAGCTCTTGGTAAACCAGTTCTCGTATTGCGTGATACTACAGAACGCCCAGAAGCTGTTGAAGCTGGTACTGTGCGCCTTGTAGGTACTGACAAAGACGCTGTACATGCAGCAGCTCATGAATTGTTGAGCAATGCAGAGGCTTATAAATTGATGTCTAATTCCGTTAACCCATATGGTGACGGCAAAGCATCTGAACGCATCATCCAAGCGTTGCGCCATGAATTTTTAGGCGATCCTAATCGTCCTGAACGTTTTGGTAAATAATATGGATAAGGACCTTGTGAAAGCCCTCGCCATGGCAACATCGGCGGGGCTCACACTCGTTTTCTGTATAGGTGGCTTTATTGGGATTGGATATATACTAGATGGTTGGTTTAGAACTGAACCATTATGTATGGTTATATTTGGTCTTATTGGAGCTATAACAGGCTTTTATATGTTATATAAACAAGTTAAGTAGTGAGGTATATATGAATCAATATATTAAATTCATAGTGCGTGTGCTACTAACTTGTTTTTTTATTGCCTTTTTAGGCGGTATAATACAAGTTTTATGTGGCTTAGAAGTGTATCTATGGGGATGGCTTTGGGGCATCTTTATAATGGTACTCTACTTGCTTAGCTTGGCTTTGCATGGACAATCTATTGTGTCAGGAGACCCTTATAAAGCCGTACGTAAAGCTCGCAGGCAGATGATATGGCGTCTTATGTTAGTAGGCTCTTTGGTCGTCTTAGGATTAAAAATACCTGGTGTTGAAGCTGTTAGCATGTTTATAGGTATTGCACTCATACAACCGGCATTATATGTGGTGTATTGGTGGCTTAGTCGGCATTTCTGACCCCGTAAGTAGCAGTAAGAATGATAGGTGTATACCGATAATGCATTATACACAATGTGATTATGAGTAATTGGAATTGTTTACCTTGTAAGTGTTGATTATATATCTATAACGATGTATGATGATACATATATAATATATTTATATTAATTGTAAATATATAAGGTTTTTATTATGACTATGGAAGGGGTTGAGAACGTGGAATTACATGCGGGACACCATGAGGTCGTGCAGTGGTTGGGGTTAACATTTAATATTGATACCTTGATTGCTACATGGGTTACTATGGCTATTGTAATACTGGTAACAGTATTGGCCACCCGAGGACGTAAATTGGTGCCTGTAGGCTTGCAAAATATAGTGGAAGCTATATTAGAAGGCTTAGAGGGGCAGCTAGCTCCGAACTTGGGTCGTCATTGGCCGATGGTAAGTTCCTTGTTATTTACGTTTTTCTTATTTATTTTTGTAGGGAACGAACTGGGTTTAATGCCAACGTTTAAGGCTTTAACATCACCAACATCCGATATTAATACTACAATTGCATTAGCTCTATGTAGCACATTAGTGGTATGGGTTATGGGGATTAAAGTTAAAGGCTTATCCTATTTCAATCATTTTGTACAACCTTATAAGGCTTTGCTAATCCTTAATATTTTTGAGGAAATTGCAAAACCAGTTACACTTGCTTTCCGTCTATTCGGCAATATCGTAGCTGGTGAAATTTTGTTAGAAGTATTGTATAACTTGCCTTGGTTTGTACCTGTACCATGGGTTTGGATTGCTTTTAGTTTATTTATCGGTATTATTCAAGCCTTTATTTTCACAGTTCTTACTGCCTCCTACTTGGGGATGGCTCTTAGTGAGGAACATTAATTATTTTATATGGAGGATATATTATGGAAGCTCAAGGTTTATTCGCATTAGCAGCAGCAATCGCAGTAGGTTGTGGTGCCATTGGTGCAGGTATCGGTGATGGTCTTGTATCTAGCAAAGTAATCGAAGGTATTACACGCCAACCAGAATTACGTGGTCAATTGATGTCTACAATGTTCGTAGCGATTGGCTTGATCGAAGCGATGCCTATCATCGGTGTAGTAGTAGCATTTATTTTGTTATTCAGATAATAACGAGGAGGAATAACCTTGGTTGACTTAAGCCTTGGAACGATTCTTGCTCAAATGTTGAACTTTTTTATATTAGTTTGGCTATTAGCTCGTTTTGCATATAAACCATTATTGGCTATGATGACAGAACGTAAAGAACGTATTGCTAAAGACTTAGAAGCTGCAGAAAAAGCTCGCGTAGAGGCAGAGGGCTTTAAAGCTGATTATGCAGCTCAAATTGCTAAAGCACGTCAAGAAGCACAACAAATTGTTGAAAAAGCAGTTCAAGAAGCAGAAAATACAACACGCGAACAATTAGCGACAGCACGCGAACAAATTGAACAAGAAAAAAATCGTGCTCGCCAAGATATTGCAATCGAACGTGATCGTGCTATGAATAGTTTACGCAATGAAGTTGTTTCTTTGTCTGTAGCTATGGCTGGTAAAGTTGTTGCTAAAGATATGAACAGCGAAACTAATACAAAATTGATCGAAGACGCTATTCGTCAACTTGATAGTAAAACGATAGGGTTGTGATACGATGAGCATAGAAATTGTAGCAGATAAATATAGTTCGGCTATGTTTGAATTAGCTCAAGAACAAAATAAGTTGGAACTCATGGAGGAGCAATTAGGTTATGTAGCATCCGTAATGGTTGATCAACCTGAGTTGCGTTCCTTTCTAGAGAATCCAATCGTTACAGAAGATGCAAAGATTAAGCTTATTGGTAAAATTTTTGACTCTAGTATCGATAAAGTTGCTCTACACTTTATTTATGTGATGATTAAGCGCGGTCGTTATCGCTATATAGCATCGACTATCGAAGCGTTTATTAAGAAATCACGTGCAGCACGTGGTATTTTGGAAGCTACTGTAACAGTAGCTGAACCAATTACAGCTGATGTAGAAGCATCTGTACAAGCTAAACTAAGAGAAGTAACAGGAAAAGATGTCATCTTATCCGTGCGTCAAGATCCATCCATTATGGGTGGTATCGTTATCCAAGTAGGGGATAAACGCATCGATGGCTCTGTAGCTCGCCGTTTAGAGGAATTAGAAAAATCTTTATTAAGAACGAACTCTATTAGATAGGGGTGAATGGGTATATATGAAAATGAAGCCTGAAGAAATCACTGCTATAATTAAACAGCAGATTCAGGACTATGATGTTGACCTCAATGTCGATGACGTGGGTACTGTTCTTGACGTAGGGGATGGCATCGCCCATATTTATGGTCTTGAAAGAGCCATGGCTGGTGAGTTGTTAGAGTTACCACACGGCGTATATGGCTTGGTTTTGAACTTAGAATTAGATAATGTTGGTGCCGTACTATTAGGTGACGACTTCTTAATTAAAGAAGGCGATGAAGTACGCCGTACTGGCAAAATTATGGACGTACCAGTAGGGGATGCTCTTATTGGTCGTGTAGTAAATCCATTGGGGCAGCCTATCGATGGCAAGGGTGCTATTCAAGCGACTGAACGTCGTCCTGTAGAACATCCAGCACCTGGTATTGCGGATCGTCAATCTGTAAACGAACCATTGCAAACAGGTTTGAAAGCTATCGATGCGATGGTACCAATTGGCCGTGGCCAACGTGAGCTTATCATTGGTGACCGTGGTACAGGTAAAACTGCAATTGCTCTTGATACAATTATCAATCAAAAAGGTAAAGATGTAATTTGTATCTATGTAGCAATTGGTCAAAAAGAATCTACCGTAGCTCGTGTAGTACAAAAATTGGAAGAAACAGGTGCGTTGGAGTATACAATCGTCGTTTCTGCTAGTGCTTCTACAGGGGCTCCATTACAATACATCGCTCCGTACGCAGGTGTTGCTATGGGTGAATACTTCATGTACAAAGGCAAACATGTACTTTGTGTATATGATGACTTAACTAAGCAAGCGGCTGCTTACCGTGCTATGTCTTTATTATTACGCCGTCCACCAGGGCGTGAAGCGTATCCAGGCGACGTATTCTACTTACACAGCCGTCTATTAGAACGTGCTGCGAAACTTTCACCAGAACTTGGTGGTGGTTCGATTACTGCGTTGCCAATCATTGAAACACAAGCAGGTGACGTATCTGCATACATCCCAACAAACGTAATTTCCATTACTGATGGTCAAATTTTCTTGGGGACAGATATGTTCTACTCTGGCGTCCGCCCAGCGGTTGATGTAGGTTTGTCCGTATCCCGTGTAGGTGGTAGTGCGCAAACTAAAGCGATGAAACAAGTAGCAGGCCAATTGCGTTTGGACCTTGCTCAATATCGTGAGTTAGCTGCCTTCGCTCAGTTCGGTTCCGATCTTGATGCGGCTACTAAAGCACAATTAGACCGTGGTGAACGTTTGACTGAAATGTTAAAACAAGGTCAATATGAACCTATGAGCGTAGCAGAAATGGTTATTAATCTTTACGCTGGTACAAAAGGGTATTTAGCAAGTATTCAAGTGGATGATATTTTAGCATTTGAAGCTGAACTTTTACGTTATATAAAAGCTAACTATCCTGAAATCATCACAAATATTGAAACGTCTAAGAAAATTGACGAAGATACTGAAAATCTATTGAAACAAGCAATCCCAGAATGTGTAGAAGCATTTGGTTCTACGCATACATTAGTGTCTCATAAGGAGGCGTAATGTATGGCTAGTGCACAAGATTTGCGAAAACGCATAAAAAGTGTTACCAATACGCAACAAATTACAAAAGCGATGAAGATGGTAGCCTCTGCTCGTCTTCGTAAGGCGCAAACAAAAGCGGAAGGTACTCGTCCTTACGCAGAGAAGATTGGGCAAATCTTGCGTCATATGTCTAATAGTGATTTAGAAGGCTTTAGCAGTCCTTTGTTAGAGGTACGCCCTATAAAACGCACATGCTATATTGTAATAGGTGCCGATAAGGGCCTTGCAGGGGCATTCTCGTCTAATGTGTTGAAGTTTGCTATGGAACAATTGTATGGTAAATCTTCCGATACATACCGTGTTATCACGGCAGGTAAAAAGCCTAGAGACAGCATGAAATCTAGAGGAATTCATATCGATAAGTCCTATGCAGGCTTCTCCGATAAACCTTCTTATGAACATGCCCGTGCCATTATGCATGAAGCACTTTCACTATACGAACGTCATGAAGTTGACGAAGTCATCATGATCTATACACGTTTTGTAAATTCTATGACGCAAATTGCACAGGCTGAGCGCTTGTTGCCGATAGAGCAACCACAAGATGAGGTAAAGGGCGAAGAGTATGATTTCATGCCATCTGCTGTATCTGTCTTGGAGGCGTTGTTACCAAAATATTTAGAGATTACTGTTTATAATGGATTGTTGCAATCTGCAGCAAGTGAATTGGGTGCTCGTATGACAGCCATGACATCTGCTACAGATAATGCAGGGGAACTCATTGATTCCTTAGGACTTGAATATAACAAGTTACGTCAATCTAGCATTACAAACGAAATTTCTGAAATCGTTGGTGGCGCTAATGCCTTGCAATAAATAAGGAGACATTTGTCGATGAGTAATAATATTGGTAAAGTTGTGCAGGTCATTGGTCCAGTTGTAGACGTGCGCTTCGATGCTGGTCATTTGCCAAGCATCTACAACGCCATCAACATCTACCATGATCATAAGGCACATGATAGACAAAAAATTGTAGTAGAGGTTATGCAACACTTAGGTGATGATACTGTACGTTGCGTTGCAATGAGCTCTACTGACGGTATGACCCGTAATATGGATGCTGAAGATACTGGTGCTGCAATTGCCGTTCCTGTAGGTGAAGGTGTATTGGGTCGTATCTTTAACGTATTGGGTGAAACTGTAGACCATGATCCAGCTCCAGTTGTAGCTGACGAAAAATGGCCTATTCATCGTCCAGCACCTAAATTTGATGACCTTTCTCCAGATACTAAAATCTTGGAAACAGGTATTAAGGTCGTTGACCTTATCGCTCCATATGTAAAAGGTGGTAAAATCGGCCTCTTCGGTGGTGCCGGTGTAGGTAAAACCGTATTAATTATGGAATTGATTCACAATGTTGCCACAGAGCACGGTGGTTACTCCGTATTCTCCGGCGTAGGCGAACGTACTCGTGAAGGTAACGACTTGTGGAACGAAATGAAAGAGTCCGGCGTTATCAACAAAACAGCTCTTGTATATGGCCAAATGAATGAGCCACCTGGGGCACGTATGCGCGTAGGTCTTACAGGCCTTACAATGGCTGAATACTTCCGTGATGTGAAGAAACAAGACGTGCTCTTGTTTATTGATAATATCTTCCGCTTTATTCAAGCTGGCTCTGAAGTATCAGCCCTCTTAGGTCGTATGCCATCTGCCGTAGGTTATCAACCTACATTGGCTAATGACGTAGGGGCATTACAAGAACGTATTACATCTACCAAAGAAGGTTCTATTACTTCTGTACAAGCTGTATACGTACCTGCCGATGACTTAACTGACCCTGCGCCAGCGGCGACATTCGCTCACTTGGATGCGACAACAGTATTGTCTCGTTCCATTGCGGAACTTGGTATCTATCCAGCGGTGGATCCGTTAGATTCTACAAGCCGTATTTTGGACCCACATGTACTTGGTGAAGAACACTATGAAGTAGCGCGTGGCGTACAAGAAGTATTGCAAAAATATAAAGATCTTCAAGATATTATCGCAATCCTTGGTATGGAAGAATTGTCTGACGAAGATAAATTGACAGTATCTCGTGCGCGTAAGATTCAACGTTTCTTGAGTCAACCGTTCTTCGTAGCTGAAGTATTTACTGGTTCTCCTGGTAAATACGTACCATTGTCCGAAACATTGAGAGGCTTTAGAGAAATCCTTGATGGTAAACATGATGATTTACCTGAAGGTGCATTCTACATGGTTGGTACCATCGATGAAGCCGTTCAAAAAGCAAAGGAAATGCAAGAGAAGGGGGAATAATCCATGGCGGAACCTATGACCCTACAGATCATTACACCTGATGCGATTGTCTTTGAAGGTAAGTCTACATTCTTTGTAGGTAAAGCCATTGATGGTCAATTTGGTATCTTGCCAAATCATGCACCTATGATTATCGCATTAGATTTAGCGCCATTACGCATAGATCAACCAGATGGAACATCTCGTGAACTTGCTGTATTTGGTGGTTTCTGTGAAATCGAACATAATAAGGTGAGTATTGTAACACCAGATTGCCAAGATCCAGCATCCATTGATGTGGAACGTGCTCGTCGAGCTAAAGAACGTGCAGAAGGCCGGTTATCCAATCCTACACCAGATATCGATGTAGAACGCGCAGAAGCAGCATTGCAACGTGCATTATTGCGCTTGCATGTAACTAAACAACTATAAAGAAAAAGGCTAGCCATAGGGCTAGCCTTTTTCTATAGAATTTCATTTTGTTTATAGGAAACACTCATCTAACATTAAGGTCATCTACTTATACTAAAATTTGTCATTTAAATTTAATGACTTATTGTGTTAATTTGGAGGTTTTCTAATGAACGTATCAAAAAAATCTTTCATTGCTTTTGCTGTATTAGCATGCTGTTTTGGTGCATCTACACTAGGAACACATGTAGACGCATCTTATGGTTATAAATATACTGACTCGGTTCGTCCACCAGTAGAAACTCCTACAAATGATGCTTTTAGAGCTAACATGGTTAAACAAAATGAAGCTGATAATGCTAAATATGCTGCGACTACTAATACAAGTACAGCAAGTGCAAAAGATGATGATTCAATTTATTACGTAAGCGATTTATCTGATTCCTTCCGTAGTTCATTTACTGCACTTTTAAGAAATGCTGGTTTTACAGAGCATCAACTTAGATTAATCGGCTTGATTCACTAAGTTATGTATCGTTAATAGGTGAATACAAAAAGACCGTTAAGCAATTGCTTAACGGTCTTTTTAGTGTCTCTTATAATACGCTAACACCTTTTAAGGAATACGCTGTATTCTTAGGTTGTTCTACTTGGAAATCAAGTACTACTGGAGACTCAGAGTTAATACCAGGTGCTTGATAGCGGTCGCGGTCTGTTGGAATACGTTTGTATGGTAATTTATCAAGTAATACAGTCATAACTTTGTTCCATACAGCCTTATGTGTTGGCATTGTTAAGGAATCATCAGTTTGATTGAATCCACTGCGTACAGTGTGAATAACTTGATCATTCACATCGTAGTAATATAACAATGCATTTACCTTTGCTGCAATATACATTTCGCGATCATCATTATTATATGCATATGGGCTATTTACACCATTAATTTGTACGTATACGTCTTGCAATGGTACAGGCATGATAACAATTTCAGAGTTCTGCGCAGATGCAATTTGCGCAAGGTCAACAGCTCTAATTTCTGCTGTTGGCGTATTAGTACTTACGATTGCTGTATCATAGTATGGATACTTAAGCGTATTAGATAGACGGTCTGTCATGTAACGACCTAATTGGGCTGTGTTTTCGTTGCGCAATTTTGCAGGTACAACAATTGTAACTTTGCGACTAGGGAAATTATCTAAGTGACCATCATAATTAGAATTAGAAGTATTGATAGTCGCTTTTTCAGGTGTTCCAACAATTGGTGTTGAAACAGGTGTGTTTGCAACCTTCAAAATAGGTTGACCATTATTATCGGCTTGTAATGTAGGGGTAGTCGTATCTACATTGGATGGCATAGAGTTAATGACTACCGGTTGAGCGGTATTTGATGTTAACTGGCTCATATTAATAGTGGCAGCACTTGCTGTAGCGAGTGTAGATGCCAATAGTACACCTAGTACTGTAAGTAGCGAACGTTTATAGCGTCCGAATGTATAAAACATAGTTCCTCCTCTAAATAAGACTCTTTAAAATTCACAAACAAAACAACTGGTACTATTATATCACATATACAAAAAAAAGAAGCAAGCTTTATGCTTGCTTCTAGGTTTGGTGGACGATGACAGGATCGAACTGCCGACATCCTGCTTGTAAGGCAGGCGCT
>NZ_DXLG01000109.1 GCF_019414865.1 Veillonella sp. | reverse complement strand
CTTTGTATATCTTGTATAAATTAGTTATAATAAAAGATATGAAATTTATAAATAGATTGTAACTATAAGAATAGGAGAAACCCATGAAAGGTAAATTATATGGCATTGGCGTAGGCCCTGGTGATTCTGAATTGATGACTGTGAAAGCTGCTCGCATCGTAGGTGAAGCTGATATTATCATCACACCTAAAACAGAAAAGAAAGATGGTTCTGTAGCACTTAATATTGCATCCCCATACATTCAAGAACATACAGAAATCGTTCCTGTAGTATTCCCAATGGTATTGGATGATGCTACACAAGAGGAAGGCTGGCAAGAAGCAAAACGCATTATCTTGTCCTACTTAGATCAAGGTAAAAGCGTTGTCTTCTTAACATTGGGTGATCCTATGTTCTACAGCACATACATGTATGTATATCGCTTGATCGAAAATACAGACCATGAAATTGAAACAATTCCTGGCGTTACTGCTTTCTGTGCTATTGGTTCCCACCTTGGCTATCCAATCGTAGAGAAGGAAGAAGTATTAGCTATCGTTCCTGCTACAGCACCTAAAGAAAAAATCGATGCTGTATTGGCTGTAGCTGATGATGCGGTAATCATGAAAGTATATAAAAACTTTGATGAAGTACAAGAAACATTGCTTAAACATAACATGGCAGATGATGCGGTTATGATTAGCCGTGTAGGTTTGCCTGATGAGCAAGTATATGTAGGCCTAGACAATATGCCAAAAGATACTAAACTCAACTACTTATCTACAATCCTTGCAAAACGTAAGGATCGTTAACAAACACGTCGTATTACGAGGTAATATCTATGAACACAGTACAGATTCCACGTGTTGTCATTGCAGGCACAAACTCTGGTGTAGGTAAAACAACAATCGTAGCGGGCTTATTGGCTGCTTATGCAAATGGTGGACGTACGGTGCAATCCTTTAAAGTGGGCCCGGATTATATTGATCCGGGCTTTCATAAAATTGCATCCGGCCGTGACAGCTATAATTTAGATACGTGGCTCGTGCCACCTCACAAATTAAATCCTTTCTTCGCTACCATGGCGCATGGTGTAGACCTTGCTATTATCGAAGGTGTTATGGGCTTGTATGATGGCGGTCGCGAAGGGGTTAGTTCCACTGCCCAAATTGCTAAGCAATTGAATGCTCCCGTTGTGCTTGTTATCGATTGTAAGGCGATGGGTGAAAGTGCAGCAGCCATTGCTAAAGGATTCCGTGATTATGACCCAGAGGTAAACCTTGGTGGTGTCATTCTTAACCGCTTAGGCTCTGCTAATCATGAGCGCATGGTTCGTGAAGGCATGGCCAAGATTGGTGTTCCAGTCATTGGTGCTATTTATCGCGATGACCGTATGCACTCTCCGGAGCGTCATTTAGGCCTCACACCGGTTACTGAGATCGATCCAACAGAAGCGATAAATACGATTCGTGAAGCCGTTGAAAAAATGGTTGAACTCGATCAATTGATGGACATTGCATCTAGTGCACCAAGTATTGAATTACCAGATGCAGTTGATCCTAAGTCTATTGAAAAACGCGTGAAAATCGGTGTAGCTTATGATGAGGCCTTCTCTTTCTACTATCCTGCAAGTTTAGCCGCCTTAGAGGAGAAGGGGGCAGAAATCGTATACTTTAGCCCACTTAATGACTTTGAAGTTCCTGATGTAGACGGCCTAGTATTTGGCGGTGGTTTCCCTGAAATGTTCTTGTTCCAACTTTCTAGTAACGAGTCAATGAAAGAGTCTATCCGTCAAGCCAACGAAAAAGGCCTGCCTATTTATGCTGAATGTGGTGGCCTTATGTATTTATGTGAAAGCATCCACGACTTTGAGGGTACCGTATACGATACGGTAGGTATTGTACCTGCTAATTGCATTATGCAACAAAAGCTGCAAAAAGTAGGGTATGTTACGGCTACAGCTAAGCGAGATACCTTGTTAGGCACTGCTGATACATCTCTTCGTGGTCATGAGTTCCATTTCTCTACTATGGAGCCGACTGTAGAGAACTTCCCATGGGCATTCCACTTAGAAGGTGGCCGTAAACCTCAATCCTATGATGGTGGCTATGCTACTGATAATGTATTAGCATCGTATTTACATTTGAACTTTGCTGGTTCTGATGAAGGAGCACAACATTTCATTGATATATGTGCTAAGTATAAAGCTAAAAGGAGCTAATTATGAGTGAACGAGGCTTAATTTTAGTTAATACCGGCAATGGTAAAGGTAAAACAACAGCAGCCTTAGGTGTTGCATTACGCGCTGTTGGCCAAGGTCTTAAGGTTTTAATCTTACAATTTATCAAAAGTGGTAATGGCTATGGCGAACTAGCAGGTCTTGCTAAATTAGGGGACCAAGTAGAAATTCGTTCCATGGGTAAGGGATTTATTTACTATAAACGAGATGAAGTAGGCGAGGCTGAATTGGCACGTCACAAAGAGGCAGCTCAAAAGGCTTGGCACACATTAGTGGAAGAAGTAAATTCAGATCGATGGGACCTCATCATTATGGATGAAATCAATAATGCCATTAATTATGAGCTTATTGATGTGAATTCTGTAGTAGATATGCTTAAACATAAACCTGAGCGCTTACACGTTATTTTAACAGGCCGTTATGCAAAACCTGAAATCATTGATATAGCTGATACAGTAACAGAAATGAATGTCGTAAAACATGCCTATGAAAAAGGAATTAAGGCTGCTAAAGGGATTGAGTTCTAATACGGAGAGCTTGAATATAAATAAATCTAAAATTTTCGAAAAAGCTCTTGCTAAAACTATATCGAAAATGTATAATATAGTCATAAGCACAAGATGCTGAATATTCTTGACATTAAGTATGTATATAACACTAACCAGGAGGTTAACTATGGCTGTACATGATTACATTAAATCCGGCGATTTCGCTACTGAAAAACACGTTCCTGTTATCGAGACTGTTGACACTGTAAAAGCAGGTGAAACTTTCCACGTAACATTGTCCGTTGGTAAAGATATCGCACATCCTAACACTGTAGAACATCACATTGAATGGATCAAATTGTACTTCGTAGCTGAAGGTACTCAATTGCCATTCGAAGTTGGTGAAATTTCCTTCAACGTACATGGTGATGGCGCAACTGCAAACGAAGGCCCTGTACATGCAATTTCTGAAGGTTCTTTGGCAGTTTCCTTGAACAAATCTGGTAAATTAATTGCTGTATCCTACTGCAACATCCACGGTTTGTGGGAATCCGAAAAAGCAATCACAGTTGCTTAATTAACTTAATCAACTAATAAAGACCAGCCATAAGGCTGGTCTTTTTGTCTGTAAATGTTAATAATAACTGAAATAATCATACTAAAGTTATGTCCGCACTCGAAGGAGTTTTGTTTTTGCGCAGTGGATAAATTGCGTTGTATCCCTTTACAGTGCTATTTGTTTGTGGTAAAGTATATGCATATTGATTTTTAGTAGATAAGTTAAATGAGGGATTATTGTGGCCTTAATCGTTAAAAAATTTGGTGGTAGTTCCGTAGCTACACCAGAAAAAATATTTAATATTGTTGATCGCGTCCTTCGTGAGAAGAAAGAAGACGATAAAATCGTTATCGTTGTATCCGCTATGGGTGATACAACAGATGACTTGGTAGCATTGGCTAAAGAAGTAACATCTAAGCCTTATGGTCGTGAAATGGATCGCTTGTTATCTACAGGTGAGCAAGTAACGATTGCATTAATGGCGATGGCTTTCAACGAACGTGGTCATAAAGCGATGTCCTTAACAGGTGATCAAGCAGGTATTACAAGTAGTGATACATTCAATAAAGGCCGTATTTTAGGCGTTGATCCAAATCGCGTATTTGAAGCTTTGGATGAAGGCAATATTGTAGTGGTTGCAGGTTTCCAAGGTATTACTGAATATGGTGATATGGTTACTTTAGGTCGCGGTGGTTCTGATACAACTGCTGTTGCATTGGCAGGCGCTATGAAAGCTGATGTTTGTGAAATATTTACAGATGTTGAAGGCGTTTACTCTACAGACCCTCGTGTTGCAAAAGAGGCTTTCAAATTAGAAGAAGTAACATATGGCGAAATGCTTGAGATGGCACGTCTTGGTGCAGGTGTAATGCAACCTCGCGCCGTAGAAATGGGTTTCCGTTATGGTGTACCTATTCACGTACGTTCAACATTTAGTGACAATACAGGTACTATTATTCGGGAGGATTATACTGTGGAAGCAAATAAACACGTAATTACTGGCGTAGCTGATGATACTAATACAGCAAAAGTAGCCCTTGTAGGCGTTGAAAATAAACCAGGTGTTGCAGCAACTGTGTTCAAAGCATTGGCTGCAAAAAACGTGGATGTTGATATGATTGTTCAATCTATCCGCGCCGTAGGTGAACCTAAAACTGACCTCATCTTCACTGTAGCTATGGATGATGTTGTACTAGCTCGTGAAGTATTGGCAGAATTACAAAAAACTGTTGATATTGAAGCTGTAAATATTGACGAAAGAATGGCAAAAGTATCTATCATTGGTGCAGGTATGTTAGGTCAACCAGGCGTGGCAGCTCAAATGTTTGATATTTTGAGCCAAGAAGGCATCAATATTGAAATCATTTCTACTTCTGAAATTAGTATTTCTTGTCTTGTTGCTGAAGACCGCGTTAAAGATGCTGTTCGTGTAATTCACAATGGCTTATTGTTAGACCAAAGAGGTTAATCTATTTATGGATAGTCTACGTAGTTTTATGGATGAAATGCTCAATGACCAAGGTCGTAAGGAAGGTTTCATTAGCGATCTACTAGGAAATCTAAAAAATCAGCCTATTCCAACATTGGAGCAAGCTCAAACTGGTTATACTACAGTAAGTAATTTACATGGCATTTTCTACGATTATGATAAGGCGGAAGTTACTATTTCTTATAAGGTAGTACCTGATATGTACCCACCGTATACGTTAAGCTTTGTACAATTCCAAGCAGTGTTAGAAGGCTTGTTAACCTTGCGCCGCAATCAAAAGTGGCAAATGCAACATAATAAATAAACTGAACCCCATGGGCACTATGCCTGTGGGGTTTTGCTTTGTCATAGTATTATTGTTATATTATTTACAATTTAATCAATTGATGATTGTAACGTTTTAATA
>NZ_DXLG01000108.1 GCF_019414865.1 Veillonella sp. | reverse complement strand
GTCATATATAGTATATCACATTTACTGTGTATATACAAATTCTACGCTTTCTTATGGGCTTTAACCAAACATTCCCACTTAGATTATTTCATATAATATAAAATAACTCAAAAAATAGCATAGTCACACTTTACAATTATTAGTCAACCCGATCATTTAATCCTTTTAATATAGGTCCTAGATGCTCACGAAGAACAGCTGTTAAATCAACTAAATTTTTAGCATCTAAATGATGGTCTATTTCAGGATAGTTTTTATAGCGAAGCTCTGCAAAGTACTCATCACGTAATTCGTTATAATATAGCAATAATCCAGTACATTCATCCATCTTACGATATTCACCGATAATAAAAGAACCATTAATCATCCGAATTCCGTGAGATGGATCAACATCACATATAAAACCTTCCAATTCTTTAGGCATGACCTCGGAAAAATCCCATTCAGGTATGCCTCGGCGACGGTATGTAAAAGTAAAGTTATTTGCTGGCTCGATTAACATATTAGTTAAACCTTTGACACAGCGATCTTGTAACCCCTTCCAGAACGATTCTAAATCAGCACGCACAAACGAAATATCCACAAAGGAAAAGAGTGGCATTTCAATATGAACCGTATAGTCCTCTACCTCTTTATCATATAAGGCAGACCATCGCCACCCTAGATCATTTTGATAATGGAAAATAGGTACCTTTAATACCTCTTCACCTGCTGTAATGCGTTCAAGTAGCGCAGTGTAATCAGATTCATTGGATACTACTAAGGTAAATCCCCCAATCTGCTGAGGCAACCATGAATAATCTAATGCTTTACAAGCTTCAATAATCGTTTCCATATAATGCCTCATATTTCTGTTGATACTGTAAAACAGCTTTTACATAGCTACGTGTTTCTGGAAATGGTATAGTATCAACCATGCCATTCCATTTATTCTCATTGAGCCAGGATTCAACATGGCCGCGTCCCGCATTATACGCAGCTAACGCCTGCACCTCATCGCCATTAAATTCTTTTAACAAATGGCCTAGATACCATGTTCCTAACTCAATATTTGTTTCAGGCTCTTTTAGCTGACGATCTGTATAATTACCATGACCAACTTGTTGAGCAACCCAACGCGCTGTATCTGGCATGAGTTGCATCAATCCAAGAGCACCTGTTTCAGACTCAGCAGTATTCTTATATTTACTTTCAGCTAAGATAACACTAGCTACCAAGGACGGTGGAACCTGTTCCTTCTCAGCTGCAGCCATCACTACATCTCTATAGTTAAAGGGGTACGCCACTTGACGCGCTAAAGGATCATCTAAATGAGCAAAATAAAACCACCCAAGTACGACGCACGATAACGCCGTTGCCGTTGCACGTTTCATAAATCCCCCTTTCTACATATAACTACTATGACATTTACCATAATCTAGCTATAACCAAATGCTAGGATACTATAATACTAAATTTCATGGGCTTATTATACCATTTAATACTATTTTTTATATACCAATTTTGACACATCTATTGTTATTATTGAGGTTTTTGTAAAAGCAGCTCTAGACGCTCACTCCAAATTGTATCTAATTTTGCGGTCAAAGCCTGAGGTGTACCATTATTATCAATAATTACATCTGCATAAGAGCGTTTATCGTCGAGTCGCATTTGACTATTAATACGAGCCAAAGCATCCTCTCTGGTATATCCATTGCGACTCATTAAGCGATCTATCTGAGTAGGCTCGTTTACATAAACAAGCCAAACCTCATCCATCATGGTATACCATTCCCCCTCTATGAGTAATGGAATATCATAGATTAAAATCGGTGTATTAACCGATTCATATTGAGATGTTAGTTCCAAAATACGATTGCGAATATGCGTTTTTAAACAGCCATTTAACAATTGTCGTTTTTCTTCATTGTGAAAGACAATAGCGCCCAATGCTTCACGATTTAATGTACCATCATCATGCAGTACATTAGAACCAAAGGCATCTACAATTGCTTCTAAACCTTCAGTACCGGGCTCTACTACCTCACGAGCGACGATATCTGCATCGATATAAGGTATCCCTTTGTCCTTAAAATAGGTAAGGACTGTACTCTTGCCCGATGCAATACCACCAGTTAATCCTATTTTAAACATATATGCCTTCTATTTTTAATAAACTAATATAAAAAACTATTATTTAACTAACGCCCAATTTTCCGCATGATGTACATCTACAATAAGAGGTACTTGTAACTCCACAACAGATTGCATAGTCGTACGTAATAATTCTTCTACTGCTTCTAATTCAGAATTGACCACTTCTAATACAAGTTCGTCATGTACCTGTAATAAAAGACGAGATGTAAAGTTTCCATCTTCTAGCTTTTTCTCGACTTGGTTCATAGCCAACTTGATAATATCAGCAGCTGTGCCTTGAATTGGTGTATTCATTGCCGTACGTTCTGCAAAGGAGCGACGGTTAAAGTTACGGCTGTTAATATCAGGCAATTCACGTTGACGGCCGAACATAGTACGAACCTTACCAGTTTCATGAGCTTCTTGAACCATGCGATCCATATACTCTTTAACCTTCGGATAACGGCTAAAGTATAAATCAATATAGTTTTTAGCTTCACCCCGTGTAATACCGAGGTCACGAGACAAGCCAAAATCAGAAATACCGTAAATGATACCGAAGTTAATCGCCTTCGCATGGGAACGCTCTTCACTCGTAACATCCTCTTGAGATTTTCCTAGTACCTCCGCAGCAGTAAAACGGTGAATATCCTTGCCGTCAACGAAGGCTTTAATTAAAGCCTCATCGCCAGACAAGTGAGCTAAGATACGCAACTCAATTTGAGAGTAATCGGCACTGACCAAAGTATCGTACCCTGCACCTGGATAGAATAAGGCACGAATTTCTCTACCCTTTTCAGTACGGACAGGAATATTTTGTAAGTTAGGGTCAGAAGAGCTAAGACGTCCTGTTGCGGTAACCATTTGATTAAAGGTCGTATGAATACGCTTAGTCTTATCATTAATAAGAACCGCCAAGCCTTCACAATAGGTAGATACTAATTTTGCTACTGAACGGTATGCCAAGATTTTCTCTACAATCGGACTTTCATGACGAAGCATATCAAGTACTTCTGCATCAGTAGAATAGCCAGTCTTAGTTTTCTTAATGATTGGTAAGTTCATCTTTTCAAACAAGATAACACCCAATTGTTTAGGCGAGTTAATGTTGAAAGTTTCCCCTGCGATATCGTAAATCTCTTGCTGTACTTGTGCTAGTTCCTCTTTAAAACGAGCCGTAGTTTCAGCTAATTTTTCTGTATCAATATAAATGCCATTTTTCTCCATTACTACTAAAGTATGAATCAATGGCAACTCAATTGTTTCATATAGAGACCAAAGCTCTTCACGGCGTGCAGATTCACAAGCTACTTCGTTCATAGCGAGTAAAGCTTTTACCATAGATACGCATTCTACATCTACACTACCACTAGCAATGCTTGGCACGGAGAAACGTTCCGTTAAATATAGATAACCATAGTTAGTACGCGTAGGATCTAACAAGTACGCAAGAAGAGACATATCATGGACACGAGCAGTTTTATCATCGTTAAATAAAGAAATCTCGGCTGGTGCATCTTCACCAAAGGCTTCAATAATCTCTTTAGTTTGAGTAGTAACGATAGCATTTGCCCCTTGTAAAACCGCTAATACAGCTTTAGTATCATCTGTTTTTACAATAGTATCACCATTAGATAAATACACATTCGTTACTGTTCTAAATGGGGTTTTACCATCTAGCACAACATGTATTGCCACCGTTTTACCTGTATAGAAATCAGAGGTTAAAGCCTTAGCATCTGCTAAATCATGTAGAGAAATTTCCTCTTGTGGAGCAAATAAAGAACCAGGATCACCAAAATCGGCTTCCTCTCCGCCCATTACTTGTACGATACGAGGCGTTAATTTAGTAAATCCCAAGGTTTCGAATAAAGGCTGTACCTCAGAGGTATGGAAATTTTGTACAAAATCTTCAACCTTGTAAGATAAATCCATATCCGTCTTAATAGTTGCCAACTCACGAGATAAAAACGCTAAGTCTTTATTTTCTACGAGTCGCTCTTTTAATTTCTTACCGGAAATATCTTCGATATGGTCATATACGGACTCAAGATCACCGTATTCTGTAATCAATTTAAGGGCCGTTTTTTCACCTACACCTGGTACACCTGGAATATTATCAGAGGAATCACCCATAAGGGCTTTCATTTCGATAACCTTATCAGGACCATAGCCATAGAGTTCTTCCATGTTATCAAGAGTAACCTCTAACATATCAGAAATACCTTTTTTAGTTAAGAACACGTGACTGTGCTCTGTAACGAGCTGGAGATTATCGCGGTCACCAGTAATAATTTGAACAGCCATCTCTGGTGTACCAAATTTCTTACTTAAAGATCCTAGAATATCGTCCCCTTCAAAGCCGTCTTCTTCAATAACACAAATACCTAAAGCTTTTAATACATCTTGAATAAGACTAAATTGAGGGCGTAAATCCTCTGGTGCATCTGGACGATTGCCTTTATATTCGCTATACATTTCAGTACGGAATGTTTGACGACCTTTATCAAAAGCTACCGCAATATAATCAGGGTTAATTTCTTCGTATAATTTGATGAGCATTGTTAAAAAACCATACACTGCATTCGTTGGAGTCCCCAAAGCAGACTTCAACGGTGGTAACGCAAAAAATGCACGGAATAACAAACTACTGCCATCTATAATCATTAATTTTTTCATAATACACCTCGCTTAATTCTATCCTTTATTATAACATAAGGTAACTTATTATATATGCAAAAAGGGACTCTCCATAGAGAGTCCCTTGTAAATGTACATATAAAAAAACAACCCCGTATCGCTAGGCAACAAGAGGTTGTTGACGCTCAAATTATAAAGCGTTTACTTTAGCTGCAAGATTAGATTTTTTGCGAGCTGCAGTGTTTTTATGAAGTACACCTTTGGAGGCTGCTTTATCAATTACGCTAGTAGCATGAACAAGTGCTTGTTTTGCTTCTTCTACTGCGCCTGCTTGAACAGCTTCAACGGTTTTACGAGCTGCTGTACGGATTTGAGATTTTACAGCGGCGTTTTTCGCACGACGTTCAGCATCCGTTTTTACGCTTCTAATACTGGATTTAATGTTTGGCAATTGAGTCACCTCCTTAAAAATCGTTTCTTATACCTGAATGATTATATCATACAAGATATTGTGACGCAAGAACTTATTATAGGAAAATATAGTTTATTCCTTAATAATAAAGCCTCATTGAGAT
>NZ_DXLG01000107.1 GCF_019414865.1 Veillonella sp. | reverse complement strand
GGAGATGTGTATAAGAGACAGGATATATATTATTATAAGGGAGTACAGCTTGTTTTATATTATACTAATCCTTTGGTTACTCTTAGATCAATGGACTAAATATTACATTATGAATCATTTTATGTTAGGTGAGTCTTTAGTGGTTATACCCAATGTATTTCATTTAACATATATTATTAATCGCGGTGCAGCATTTGGCATGCTTGCTAATCAGCGATGGTTCTTCTTACTGGTAGCAGTTATTTTGCTAGGCGCATGTGCATATTATTGGAAGCGCTTATCAAAAGGTCCTTGGGCTTTACAGATTGGATCTGCTTTATTAGTTTCTGGTGCTATTGGTAATGGAATTGATCGTTACATGATTCATGGTGTGGTAGATTTTTTTGATTTCCGTTTATGGCCTATCTTTAATGTTGCTGATATTGGTATCTGTGTAGGCGTAGCTTTAGTAGTCTACTATTTATTTACATTAAAAGATGATGATAAATAATTCATATATTATGACATATAATTAATTAATATATGATACTTAACTCATAGAGAGGTAGAGGATGAACGAATATATTGTAAATGCTGAGCAAGACGGTATGAGACTGGATGTATTCTTAACAGAACATATGGAAGGGTCTCGTAGTTATATTCAAAGTTTAATTAAAGGTGGTCACGTTACAGTAGGTGCTAAGGTAGGGAAAGCAAATCTTAGACTTACACCAAATGCTGTTGTACGTGTAGAGATACCGGAGCCTGAATCTGTAGAGGTAAAACCAGAGGATATTCCTTTAGATGTATTGTATGAAGATCATGATATTATCATTGTAAATAAACAACGTGGTATGGTTGTTCATCCTGCGGTGGGCAATTATTCGGGTACACTTGTTAATGCATTGCTATATCATTGTAAGGATTTGTCCGGTATTAATGGTGAGATTAGACCTGGTATTGTTCACCGTTTAGATAAGGATACATCTGGTGTTATGATGGCTGCTAAAAATGATGCAGCTCATATAGGTTTAGCGGAGCAGGTAAAGGAGCATTCTGCTAAACGGACATATTTAGCATTAGTACAAGGTAATATTGTAGAAGAAAAGGGTACTATTAAAGCTCCTATTGGAAGACATCCTAAGGATCGTATGAAAATGGCTGTTGTCTTTGAAAATAGTAAGGATGCAGTCACTCACTTTAACGTGGTTGAACGATTTGGCCATCAAACCTTGGTTGAATGTAATTTAGAGACTGGGCGCACACATCAAATTCGTGTACATTTTGCTCATATTGGACATCCTGTTGTTAATGATCCGTTCTATGGTTACCGTCGTATGGATTTTCCTATTGAAGGACAGGCATTGCACTCTAAATCTTTAGATGTAAAACATCCTATTACAGGTGAAAGTATGCATTTTGAGGCGCCTCTTCCAGATGACTTCAAAGCATGTATAGAGTTTGCTAAAACATATCGAGAAGATAAGCGTAAATAAGCGAAAAAATGAAAAGAAATCAAACGAAATGTAAAGAAACGTAGACAAACGTAGACAAACGTAAATACATGCAAATGAAATAACTGTCTTATATTGTGGTTTACTAAATAATCTTCTAACTATATTTGTAAAGGGGCATAGAGAACTCTGTGCTATAAGGGCGTATATATGGAAAAGAAACGCTTATTGATGGATCAAGATGCTATTATGCGTGCGATTCGTCGTATTAGTCACGAAATTCTAGAACGTAATAAAGGCTTATCTAATGCTCTTATTGTAGGCATTGAACGACGTGGTGTTATTTTGGCAAAACGTTTGCAGGCCGAAATCGAACGCATTGAAGGTATTCGTATTGAATGTGAATCACTCAATGTTGCTATGTATCGTGATGATCGTGATGCTCGCCAAAAAGAGGGGGAACCATGTACGATTGATACAACGGAGAAAACAATCATTCTCGTGGATGATGTACTTTACACAGGGCGTACTATTCGTGCGGCTTTAAATGCATTGATGACATCTGGTAGACCTAAATCTATTCAATTAGCAGTACTTGTGGACCGTGGTCACCGTGAATTGCCGATTCGTGCAGACTATGTGGGTAAAAATATTCCTACATCACATCTTGAAAGTGTACGGGTTGCCGTAGTAGACTTAGATGGTGAAGAAGGGGTTACAATACAGGAATAACCTGTATTGTAACCCCTTTTTTGCTTAAATTACAATTATACTTTTTATTTGATATATTGCGGTGTATATGTATAGTCTGTATGCCCTATACGTTTATCTTCATTATGAAAACATAAGGCTTGTATATCTGTAGCTAGTGTATCTATATGATGCATAGATTTTCCAAGACTATTGAGCTGAGTAGGTACTTTAGCCCATTTTTGGATGAGTGGAATGTCATGTTCAGTTCTCAGCCATTGACGTCCTCTGTCGTTAAAGGCTAGTAATCTGGCGTATTGAGGACCGTCTTGCATAGCGATATTTATCAAGCCTTTCGTAATGCCTAATGTAAGATAGGCACCCATGCGCTGTAAACGGGCATAGGTGTAGCGCTTGGATTTTATTTGCTCAATGGCAGATTCCCATGAAGGCTGTTGTGCTGCTTTTAACCACAAGTGTTCAATACCTTCAGTAAAATCAACAAAAAGCTCTAATTCATTGGCGGTCAGGCGGCGACTCAACATATGTATCATATTATAATATCTATTGTAGTCGACATAGTCATCATTTGTGATTCTATGGGTCATATCATCTAGAATTGATGTTGGAATAGTACTTTGAAGTGTTGAACACATATCTGAGAGATTAGCCGTAGTGATGAGTTGACGCAATGCCGTACCGGATGGTAACTCTTGATTGAAATTGTAATTATGGTGATCCGATGTACGCTGAATAGGAATATATTCTAAGTTTGGATAATATTTTAATGCAGCACGAATATATTCAAGCCCTAATAAGGCATTAGGTGTGCTAAGTGATTCGGAGCCTAGCGCTTTACGGAAGGCTGTACTATAGGACATGCCTTCATTTAAATAATTGCGTAATTCATTTTGGGTGCTTTCATAATCCATACGCTTAGCCGTATGGATGAGTTGATTTAAATCAGTTGTTTCAGAACCAAAGGACAGCATATCAATAGATAAAGATTTAATTAATTGAATGGCACCTGAAGCAAATAGTTGGGCACTACCTAATGAATAAAGCGTAGGAAGTTCGATAACGATATCTGTACCGCCTAGAATAGCCCAACGAGCGCGATCGAATTTTGAGAAAAGGGCTGGTTCGCCACGTTGTACAAAGGAGCCACTCATAATACAGATGCGCAATACATCAGGATATCTTGTAGCTAATGTATGTAGTTGATGTGCATGACCATTGTGAAATGGATTGTATTCGCAAATAATACCGATGGTTTTCATAGTGACTCCTTTCATTAGTGTTAGTGTAACAAAGCATAGAAAGACTGTAAATAAATTTTGAACTTAAGAGGCCGTATAGTAAAAAAATAGACGTAAAAAATGTGTGTAAAACTAAAGTTTTTTGTAGATTTTATTTGTTCTATAGGCTATAATTAACTGTAAATGCTGAATTGATGTGAGGTATATGATGAAACAAAATTGGAAACGTACATTACAAGGGGCTCTGCTCGGTGCTGCGCTACTAGCAATGGCGGGATGTGGCTCTACAAATGTAATGGATACATATAGTTTTGGCCATCAAGTTATCCGTGCTGGTCAATCTGAAATTACCATTGCTTTGCCTTATGAAATGGGTAAAAGCACAAAAAATATGTCTGATGATGGGTATCCAATTGACATTTATGGATCTGTTACAGACCATATGGTGATTGAGGTTGAGGCTTTGCGTGCCGGTGAAAATAAACCATTGCCAACGGTGGATGAGTATGTGAACCGCAGCAAATCTGAGTTTACTAAAATTGGCGGCACCATCAAAGAAGAGTCTGTAGCTTTAGAAGGCGCATCTGCTAAAAAGCTTGATGTGACCTATACAACTCAAGGGCAAACATTTAGATTTTCTCAATACGTATTCTTAGATCATGGCGTATTGTGGAATATAGTCTACCAATATCCTGAAAAGGATCAGGTAGGTGCTGATATCAGCAAAGAAATTCAAAACAAGATTCAAGTTACACAACAGAAAGAGGGTTAATCGATGAACGTATTAGTAGTTAACTGCGGTAGTTCTTCCTTGAAATATCAATTACTTGATATGACAACTGAAACAGAATTGGCAAAAGGTCTTTTTGAGAAGATTGGTGATCAAGACGCTATCTTCACTCATAAACGTCCTAACGCAGATAAATTAGAACGCGTTGAACCAATTTTGAATCATAAAGAAGCTCTTCGTATTTTGCTTGATATTTTAGTTGATGCTGAATATGGTGTAATTAAGTCTATGGACGCAATCGACGCTGTTGGTCACCGTGTAGTACATGGCGGTGAAAAATTCGCTGACTCCGTATTGATCACTCCAGCTGTTATGGAAGCATTAGAAGAATGCTGCGCATTGGCTCCATTGCATAACCCACCAAACATTCAAGGTATCGAAGCTTGTCAAGCTATCATGCCTAACGTACCACAAGTTGGTGTATTCGATACTGCATTCCACCAAACAATGCCTAAAGAAGCTTACATGTATGCTCTTCCTTACGAATACTATGAAGATTATGGCATCCGTCGTTACGGTTTCCATGGCACATCCCACAAATATGTTGCACAACGTTGCGCTGAATTGATGGGTAAACACATGTCTGATCTTCGTATCATCACATGTCACTTAGGTAATGGTTCTTCCGTATCCGCTATTAAAGGTGGTCGCTCCATCGATACTACAATGGGCTTTACTCCATTGTCTGGTTTGATCATGGGTACTCGTACTGGTGATATTGACCCAGCTATCGTTCCATTCTTGATGAACAAAACTGGCATGAACTACGATGAAGTAGACACTATTATGAATAAAAAATCCGGTGTACTTGGTATTTCTGGTGTGTCCAATGACTTCCGTGTTATCGAAGAAGCAGCATCTAATGGTAACAAACGTGCTCAATTAGCATTGAACATGTTCCATTACAAAGTTCGCCGCGTAATTGGTGCATTCGCAGCAGTTATGGGTGGCGTTGATGCTATCGTATTCACAGCTGGTATCGGTGAAAACGGTATCGGTAACCGTGATGCAATCTGCAACGGTTTAGAATACTTGGGTACTCGCATTGACTCTGAACGCAACAACATCCGCGGTAAAGAACAAGAAATCAGTGCTGAAGGCTCCAAAGTTAAAATCTTCGTAATCCCTACAAACGAAGAAATCATGATTGCTCGCGATACTCAACGCATTACAGCATCCTTGAAAAAATAATATAGTTCGTATCTGAACTAGGTGACTAATAGAGTCATAAAACCCCGTCTATATCATAGATATAGGCGGGGTTTTTGTAGTTTTTATACTTAGAATACCTTATAATAGAATGTATAG
>NZ_DXLG01000106.1 GCF_019414865.1 Veillonella sp. | reverse complement strand
CTATAGGCTATGTGTTTGTACGCCCTCAATCTATAGAATGTTAACGTTTTTTTAAATATAAATATAATATGCATAACTAGTATGAGATATGCGATTTATACCATATATTAATTATGAATATATGGTATAATAATAGCAGAAAGATACTATTCTCTTTTATGTGCAAGTTTTAAAAAAGGGAGTTTAAAATGAAACGCTATCGCTATAACAAAATTAAAGAAATCGTTCAGTCCAAGGCGATTGAAACTCAGGAGGAATTAGCAGCGGCCTTATTAGAAGACGGTATTGAGGTAACGCAAGCTACTGTTTCTCGTGATATTAAGGAATTGATGTTAATCAAAATTCCTACAGGCGATGGACACTATCGATATGCATTATCTCCAGAAGAAAATGTAGTTCTATCTCGTAGTCGAATCAATCGATTATTCCAAGATTCTCTAATTAAGGTAGATCATAGCTTGAATCAAGTCGTATTACATACAATTCCTGGTTCAGCTCAATCCGTAGCATTTTCCATTGACCATGCAAAATGGTCTGAAATTATTGGTACATTAGCTGGTGATGATACAATTTTGTTAATTGCAAAATCTGAAGCTGAAGTTCCAGCAATTTTGGCGAAAATTCAAGATTTAATGAAGGACTAAATAGATGTTAACGCAAATGAGCATTCGCAACTTTGCGTTGATTGAGCAAATGAATATTTCATTTAATGATGGCATAACTATCTTTACCGGCGAAACTGGGGCAGGGAAATCCATATTAATGGATGCCTTTAGTATCCTTTTAGGAGAGCGCGCAAGCAGCGAGTTCATTCGTCATGGTAAAGATAGTTTTGTTATAGATGGAATATTTGATATTGCCGATCACCAAAGTATACAAGAACTATTAGAATCTAAAAATATTATGGTTGAAGAAGGGGAGTTAATTCTCTCCCGGTCATTTAACCGCAATGGTAAATCTACCATCTTAGCTAATGATCAACCTATACCATTAAAAGCATTAAAAGAAATTGGTCAATATTTAGCTGATATTCATGGTCAATATAGTAATCAACGATTGTTAGATGCCGATACCCATCATGAATATTTAGATACCTATAATAAAGAGGGACAGAAGGCTTACAAGACCTATTTAGATGCCTATAAAGTATATAAGAAAGCCAAACAAGATGTAGATCATTTACAAGAAAATATGTCTGAACGAGCGCGAGAGCTCGATATGCTACGATACCAAATCGATGAGATTGAAGAAGCAGGACTTACAATCGGTGAAGATGTTTCTATTGCAGAGGAATTAAAACGACTCGATGGTTTTGAACATATTGATAAGGTATTAGGTTCTTGTTATGATGCCTTTTATAATGGTCGTCAACCATTACTAGACACTATAAACTCTATTAAGGTAGAGGTTAATGACCTTGTAAAATATGATGGTGAACTGAAAGAAGTATCTGAAATGGTTGATTCTGCTTATTTCCAACTGGAAGAGGCGGCTCAATCGTTAGATCGTTATAGAGATACTATTAGCTATGACGAAGAACGCTATAAGTATTGCCAAGATAGAGATACAACTATTTATGGCTTAAAGAAAAAATATGGTGAAACTGTAGAAGAAATTCTAGCATACGAAGAAAAGGCACAAGCTCGTTTAGCGGAACTAGAAGGCCTTGTATTTGCACAAGACGAATTAGAAGCTCGTCTTGAAGAGGCGAAAAAGGTAGCAGAAGAAGCTTTAACAGTTTTACGTGATATACGTCTAAAAAATGCAAAAGTCATTGCTAACGCTCTACATCAAGAATTAGTAGACCTAGGCATGCCTAAAGGAGAGATTCAATTCCATATAGAGGATGGGGATGGCTTATCATCTTTAGGTGCAAAATCTATTGAACTACTATTCTCTGCCAATAAGGGGGAACAATTGTTACCGCTTCACAAGGTAGCCTCTGGTGGCGAATTAGCTCGGATTGCATTAGCCTTCAAATCTGTCTTCCGTAGTGATACGTTCAAGACAATGGTATTTGATGAAATTGATGTTGGTATTAGTGGAGATATAGCTTTAAAGGTTGCTGAAAAGATCCTACATCTCTCTAAGACAAATCAAGTATTCTGTATTACTCATTTACCTCAAACAGCAAGTATTGCAAAGCAACATTACCATTTGGCTAAAATTGAGCAAGATGATCGTACTGTTTCAACGTTGTCTGTACTTAATGAAGAGGAACGAGTAACACAAATTGCTTCTATGATGTCTGGTCGAGGTATGTCTTCCACTGCATTAGCAGCAGCTAAAGAACTAATTGACCATTTTAATTGACTAAAATCGCATAATTACTTATACTAATAGTATTAAGTGAATATGTTGATAGAGGTGCGAGTATAAAGAGTAATCATGAGGAGCCGGCATGCATTGATCCATGATAAAAGGGATGCTTGCCGAAGTTCGGTGATTGCGACTCATCGTTCTGGTTGTCTATTTAATAGATGGACGACTGTCATCAATTTGAATTGGTGGAGTGCTATCATTGAGCTTTTAGTAAAAGTTATAAGCTATATAAACTATAAGGCCAGTGGATGCATCCACTGGCTTTTTTGGAGGTATATATGATTCGAGTAATGGTAAATGGCGCTGGCGGTAAAATGGGCCGCGAAGTAGTCAAAGCAGTACATAATGATTCTGAATTAACATTAGTAGGTGGTATCGATCCTACTAAGGCAGGTCAAGATGTAGGCACCGTAGCGGGCATCGAACAATTAGGAATTACAATGAATGCCTCCATCGATGAGGTACTTGATACAAATAAACCTGATGTTATTGTAGATTTTACAAATCCTGCTGTCATCTATGAAAATGCTAAAAAGATGTTATCCGCAGGCATTCATGTAGTTATTGGTACTACTGGTTTAACAGCGGAACAACGCGATGAATTAGATGCTATTGGTCGTAAGAATAATGCCAATTGCCTTGTAGCACCTAATTTCTCTCTTGGTGCAGTTATGATGATGAAGGTTTCTGCAGAATTGGCTCCATATTTCCCTAATGTAGAAATTATTGAGCTTCATCATAACCATAAATATGATGCTCCATCCGGTACATCTATTTTAACAGCTAAATTAATTAACGAAGCTAAACAAGCTGCGAATGCAACTGCAGCAGAAGATTTAACTCGTGAAAGTTTACCAGGTGCTCGTGGCGCTAAGGTTGATGACGTAACAATCCACAGCGTTCGTTTACCTGGTTACGTAGCTCACCAAGAAGTACTATTTGGTGGCTATGATGAAACATTAACAATTCGTCACGATAGTTTAAGCCGTCTTTCCTTTATGCCAGGCGTAGTATTAGCATGTAAAAAAATTAGTACTAAAGCTGGTCTAACATACGGCTTAGAGCATTATTTATAATATAAGAGCAAGGAGATATAGTAATGAAAAAACCTAATGTTGCAATTCTTGGTGCTACTGGTGCAGTAGGTGCTGAATTTATTACACTTATTGAAGAGCGTAATTTCCCATATGAAAATCTAAAATTGTTAGCATCTGCTCGTTCTGCAGGTACTGAACTTACCGTTAATGGTAAAACATATGTAGTAGAGGAAGCTAAACCTGAATCTTTTGCAAATATTGATATCGCTCTATTTGCAGGTGGTTCTATTTCTAAAACATTAGCACCAGAAGCAGCTAAAAGAGGCGCTATCGTTATTGATAACTCTAGTGCATTCCGTATGGATCCTGAAGTACCTCTTGTAGTACCAGAAGTAAATCCAGAAGATATTTTAAAACATAAAGGTATCATTGCTAATCCTAACTGCTCCACTATTATTATGAGCTTAGGTTTGAAACCACTTCATGATATTTCTCCAATTAAACGCATTGTTGTAAGTACATATCAAGCAGTATCTGGTGCAGGTAAAGAAGGTATTGAAGAACTTGAAAACCAAGTAAAACAATATACAGCCGGCGAAGAAATGACTGCAAACTTATTGCCAACAGGTTCTGCGCCTAAACATTATCCTGTAGCATTTAACCTTTTACCACAAATTGATGTGTTCTTGGACAATGATTACACAAAAGAAGAAATGAAAATGGTTCATGAAACACAAAAAATTCTTCACGACGACACAATTCAAGTTGTACCAACTACTGTACGTGTTCCAGTGTATCGTTCCCACTCTGAATCTGTTTTAGTAGAAACAGAAGAACCAGTTTCTGTAGAAGCTTTCAAAGCAGCATGTGAGAAATTCCCTGGTTTACAAGTAAAAGATAATCCTGCAGAACAAATTTACCCAATGCCATTATATACATCTAATCAAAACGACTGTGAAATCGGCCGTATTCGTAAAGACTTATATAACGACAAAGGTATGAATTTCTGGATTGTAGGGGACCAAATTCGTAAAGGTGCAGCACTTAATGCGTTGCAAATTGCTGAATACTTGGTAGAAAAACAAGCTTTTTAATCTATCAAGGGGAGGACAGATATGAAAACCTTTGGTCGAGTATTAACGGCTATGATTACATCATTTAATAATGATGGATCCCTTAATATAGAAAATAGTGTAGCTATTGCTCATCATTTATTGGATAATGGGTCTGATGGACTTGTTGTATGCGGTACAACAGGAGAAAATCCATCCATGTCTAAAGAGGATAAATTAGCATTATTTACAGCTATTGCTAAAGAGTGTGGTCATAAAGGTTCTATTATTGCTAATGTAGGTACAAATGACACAAAATCCTCTGTTGAATTTGTAAAAGAAGTATCTAAAATTGATGGAATTGATGGTTTATTAGTTGTAGTACCTTACTACAATAAACCAAATCAACAAGGGCAATATTTACACTTTAAAGCTATTGCAGAGGCTACTACACTTCCAATCATGGTATATAATGTACCAAGCCGTGTGGGAACAGGTATATTCCCTACAACACTAGCGCAATTACACAGTGAATATCCACATGTATGCGCTATTAAAGAAGCAAGTGGAAATCTTATGATTGCATCTGAAATCAAACGCTTAATACCAGGAGACGATTTCATGGTATACAGCGGTGATGATGGACTTACATTACCAATGTTATCTGTTGGTGCATGTGGTGTAGTATCCGTAGTATCCCATGTGGCTGGCAAAGATATGAATGCAATGATTCAAGCCTATGAATCGGGTCATAATCACGAAGCACTTCGTATTCATCAAAGCTTAGCAGATATTATAAAAGCTATGTTTATCACTACAAATCCTATTCCTGTTAAATATGCAGCTCGTAAAATTGGCTTACCTGCAGGTGTATTTAATTTGCCAATGTGTGATCCTAGTGCTGATGAAGCAGCATATATTGATAAAGCTTTAGCAGAATACGTAAAATAAAATATACAGATAAAAAAACAGTAGCTATCATAAGTAGCTACTGTTTTTATTTTATAAGTAGGAAGCATAATATGCATTCATATAGTATTACTAAAATGATGTAATTTTTATAATATGTAAGGTTTTATTTATGATATAATCTCTCTGGAGATAGTAATT
>NZ_DXLG01000105.1 GCF_019414865.1 Veillonella sp. | reverse complement strand
ATTATTTGGAAAGAAGTTAGAGATTCAAAAAATGAAAAAATTTATTCAAATAATCTTCTAACTGAATATGCATATAAATTAGAAGCGTATCGCAAGTAGAAGCAATTCGTCATTGCAGAGACGTATGGGAAAACGAGTAATTAAATCTATAAAAGAATAATGATAAAAGCACCTTATATCCTATGAGAAGAGTCATTTGTGATGACTTTTGTGTAGGTATAAGGTGCTTTTATTTATTCCTGATTTCTTTATTGACTTTGTTTTGTTACATCCGGCACTTTCCCAGGATTCATATCGAGGTTTAAATCCGTCGATTTGAATGGGGAAGGGTTAGCTTCTGGTGGTTGCACTTTGAGTTCTGGGTGTAACCATTGTAGTTGTTTCAGTTCCCAGTCGTACTTGGCACCGTCGTTTTGTAATTGGCGAATGTCTTTAAAGATACCATCCAGTTGGTCGCTATGTTTATTAGCCATCCCTTCTAGAATGTAAAGGCGACCAGCTACACTATCAACGGAAGAACCATCGTGGTCTTCATCGACACGCCATTGTAGTTCTGAAATTTGTATTTGCTGGAAGATTATAACAATGACCAGCACGATAATAACGCCCCACATGGGTGTTTCTTTAGCTTTCAAAAGGGCCCGCAATTTAGATGCGAGCCCAGATGGTTTATTCATTATTGACGATCCTCAAGTTGTAATCCAGGTAATGGTAATTTTGAATTTACAAAGTCTAACCACAAGCGAGAAGCGTGGGAGAGGTAATGACCTTTTTTCCAAATAACATAAAGTGTATGAATAATTTCTGGTACAAGTGGTCGTACAACGACCTTGGAACCAACCTCTGTATTTTCACCTGCCTCAGGGCAGAGACGAGATGGTAACAATGCGATGGCAAGGTCTGCACTAACTGTTTGCAACATAAGATCACGTTGGCTAGTTTCAAATACGATATGAGGTTGAAAACCTGTATGTTTACAAGCTTTGATGATTTCGTCATGCAAATTAAAGTCATCTTTGTGTAATACGAAAGACTCATCAGCTAGCATTTCTAAACGAATCTCTTTTTCTTTCGCAAGAGGGCTAGATATTGGAACGATAACGGAAAGCGGATCACTAGTGAGGTAGAAGGACTCAAATTCTTTTGGATTTGGTTTCGTACAAATGATACCAATATCAATCAAGCCTTCTTGAACACTAATCTCAACTTTTTTAGAACCTTGTTCATAAAGTTCTAATTCAATTTGTGGATATACTTTTTTGAACTCCCCTAAAAGCTGAGCGAAGATAGGTGCATCGGTAATTGGTGGAATACCAATTCTAATGGAACCTTGCTCCAAACGAAACTCGTTTTCAAAATCAGTTTTTAGATGTTCAAACATGAATACTACGCGTTTTGCGTGGGTTAAGAAGATGGTACCCCCATCAGTAAGTTCTACAGATTTAGCATTACGCATGAAGAGAACAACACCAAGTTCGTCTTCTAAAGCTTTAATAGTACGGCTGATAGCGGATTGGGAGATGTGCAAATTCCGCGCAGCTTTACTAAAGCTTTTTTGATCAGCTACTTCAACGAAGTATTTCAAATGATGAAAATCCATAATTAACCCCCTAAAAATAAAATCTGGTTATGGGAAGTGACCTATACTAAATGAGAATAGTTATTACTATAACGCAATTAGCTATTACTTTATGTAAAGCATGGATAGCAATATTGGCAAAGCGACAGTCACTGTATGTGTTGCGTTGATAGGGCCCAGCACGTTATAATGTGCATATAGGGCTATATCAAGTTATGATATTAGGAATTATGGTTGTGCCCAATACAAAAGTATGTTCACACATAATGCCATATTATATATAACATATATATTATTGCATTATTTTTTCATGTGCGCAAGTTTGTAATGGTTGTTATTCCTAAACATAATGATAGATTAAGCAAGTGTTCTATTTTTGCTAAATGCTTAAGGAGGCAATAATCACATGAGTCGTAAATTTAAAACTATGGACGGCAACCAAGCGGCTGCTCACGTTTCTTATGGTTTTACAGAAGTTGCTGCGATTTACCCAATCACTCCATCTTCCCCAATGCCAGAACACATTGACGAATGGGCTGCGTCTGGTCGTAAAAACATCTTCGGCAACACTGTTCAAGTTGTAGAAATGCAATCTGAAGCAGGTGCTGCTGCCGCAACTCACGGTTCTTTACAAGCTGGTGCATTAACAACAACTTTCACATCTTCCCAAGGTTTGTTATTGATGCTTCCTAACTTATACAAAGTAGCAGGCGAATTACTTCCAGGTGTATTCCAAGTAGCTGCTCGTGCATTGGCTGCACACGCTTTGGCTATCTTCGGTGACCATCAAGACGTAATGGCTGCTCGTGCAGCTGGCTGCGCTATGCTTGCTGAATCCTCCGTACAAGAAGTAATGGACTTGTCCGCTGTAGCTCACTTGACAGCTATTAAAACTCGTGTACCATTCATCAACTTCTTCGACGGTTTCCGTACATCCCATGAAATTCAAAAAATTGAAATCTGGGACTATGAAGATTTGAAACCATTAGTAGACATGGACGCTGTTAAAGCTTTCCGTAAAAATGCTTTGAACCCAGATGCTCCTGTAACTCGTGGTACTGCAGAAAACCCTGACGTTTACTTCCAACATCGCGAAGCATCCAACAAATTCTACTTGAACGTTCCTGACGTTGTAGAACATTACATGAACGAAGTTAACAAATTGGCTGGTACTAACTACCAATTGTTCAACTACCATGGTGCTCCTGATGCAACTGACGTAATCGTAACTATGGGTTCCTCCGCTCAAGTAGTTCAATCCACTGTTGACTACTTAAACAAATTGGGCCGTAAAGTTGGTTTCATCAACGTTCACTTGTTCCGTCCATTCGCAACAGATCGTTTGTTGAAAGCTCTTCCTCAAACAGTAGAACGCATTGCGGTTCTTGACCGTACTAAAGAACCAGGCGCTTTGGCTGAACCATTGTTCTTGGACGTACAAGCTGCTGTAATCGATGGTGGCCGTAACGTAAAAGTTATCGCTGGTCGTTATGGTTTGAGCTCCAAAGACGTTATCCCTGCAGACATCGTATCTGTATTCGATAACTTGGCTGCTGAAAACGGCAAGAAATTCTTCACATTGGGTATCAATGATGATGTTACATTCTTGTCCTTGGATCGTGCTGAAGGCGTAGAAGTTGAAACTCCTGGTTTGACTGAATGTAAATTCTGGGGCTTCGGTTCTGACGGTACTGTAGGTGCGAATAAATCCGCTATCAAAATCATCGGTGACCACACTGACATGTATGCTCAAGCATACTTCGATTACGACTCCAAAAAATCTGGTGGCGTAACAATGTCTCACCTTCGTTTTGGTAAAAACCCAATCAACTTGCCATACTTGGTAACTGAACCTCAATTCGTAGCATGTCACCGTCAATCTTACGTACATGAATACGACTTGATTCGCGGTATCAAAAAAGGCGGTACATTCTTGTTGAACTGTACTTGGTCTCCTGAAGAATTGAACGAACATTTACCTGCTAAATTACGTCGTCAAATCGCAGAAAAAGAATTGAACTTCTACATCATCAATGCTGCGAAAATCGCTTCCGAAATCGGTTTGGGCGGTCGTATCAACATGGTAACTCAAGCTGCATTCTTCAAATTGACTGAAATCATCCCTGTAGATGACGCTGTTAAATACCTTAAAGAATCCGTAGTAACTTCTTACGGTAAAAAAGGTCAAAATATCGTTGACATGAACAACGCTGCTATCGATCAAGGTGTTAACGCTTTGGTAAAAGTAGATGTTCCTGCTGACTGGAAAAACGCTGTTGATGAAGGCGGCCACGCAGTTAAACCTGGTTGCGAATCTTGCCCATCCTTCGTTCAAAACATTGCACAACCAATCAATGCACAAGCTGGTTATGATCTTCCTGTATCCACATTTGCTGGTTACGAAGATGGTACATTACCTGCTGGTACTGCTAAATTCGAAAAACGCGGTCCTGCATTGTTCGTTCCAAAATGGTTACCAGAAAACTGTATCCAATGTAACCAATGTTCCTTCGTATGTCCACATGCTACAATTCGTCCAATCTTGGCAACTGAAGCAGAAGTGGCTGCAGCTCCAGAACATTTCGATACAATCCCTGCATTGGGCGCTAAAGATCTTCAATTCCGTATTGCAGTATCCCCATTAGATTGCTTGGGTTGCGGTAACTGTGTTGATATCTGTCCAGCTCCTAAAGGCAAAGCTATCGTAATGACTTCCATCGATTCCGAAATCGAACAAGCTGAAGCATGGAACTACGGTGTTAACCTTCCTGTAAAAGAAAACCCTATGAAGAAGGAAACTGTTAAAGGTTCCCAATTCGAACAACCATTGTTCGAGTTCTCCGGTGCTTGCGCAGGTTGTGGTGAAACTCCTTACGCTAAATTGTTAACTCAATTGTTCGGCGACCGCATGATGATTGCCAATGCAACTGGTTGTTCCTCCATCTGGGGTGCTTCCATGCCTGCATCTCCATACACAACTAACCAACAAGGTCAAGGTCCTTCTTGGGCAAACTCCTTGTTCGAAGATAATGCTGAGTATGGTTATGGTATGTACATCGGCGTTAAGAAAATTCGTCAACAATTAGTAGAATTAGCTGCTAAAGCTGTAGAAACTGCTACAGGCGAATTGAAAGAAGCTTTGGAACAATGGATTGAATTTGCTAACCTTGGTGCAGCAACTCGTCAACGTTCCGAACGTTTAGTAGCAGCTATCGAAGCTGAAGGTGCTACAACTCCAGAATTGAAAGAAATTCTTGAGAAAAAACAATTCTTGATCAAACGTTCCCACTGGATCTTCGGTGGTGACGGCTGGGCATACGATATCGGCTTCGGCGGTGTTGACCATGTATTAGCTTCTGGCGAAGACATCAACATCTTCGTATTCGATACTGAAGTATACTCCAACACTGGTGGTCAAGCTTCCAAATCCACTAATATCGCAGCAGTTGCTCAATTCGCAGCTTCTGGTAAACGTACTAAGAAAAAAGACCTTGGCATGATGGCTATGTCTTATGGTTATGTATACGTAGCACAAGTAGCTATGGGTGCAGATAAAAACCAATTGATGAAAGCTGTTGCAGAAGCTGAAGCATATCCAGGTCCTTCCTTGATCATCGCTTACAGCCCATGTATCAACCATGGTATCAAAGCTGGTATGGGTAAAGCTCAAGAAGAACAACGTAAAGCAGTTGCAGCTGGTTACTGGGATCTTTACAGATACAACCCTCAACTTAAAGAAGAAGGTAAAAATCCATTCTCCTTGGATTCCAAAGAACCAACTGAAAACTTCCAAGACTTCCTTAAAGGTGAAGTTCGTTACGCTTCCTTGGCTAAAGCAGCTCCAGATGTTGCAGAAGAATTGTTCGCTAAAACTGAACAAGACGCTAAAGATCGTCGCTTAAGCTATGTTCGCTTACAAAAAGGTTTCGAAGACGTAAAATAATTCGTTATTTAACGACTAAGAACTAATAAGAGGCACCCTTTCGAGGGTGCCTCTTTTGTATATAAT
>NZ_DXLG01000104.1:3161-5637 GCF_019414865.1 Veillonella sp. | reverse complement strand
ATTCACCAACTTTTAGGGAATTAAAACAAAAGAAAACGCGCATCAATTTAAATAAAAAAAACGCACGCCCTCTAATGAGAACGTGCGTGTGTGAGGCTTTCACAAAGAATCATAACCCTCGAAGGATCAGATTATTTGTCACCCCAGATAAGTGTGTACACAGCGTATGCAGGAGTGCCTTGTTCAACCTTACGAGTAGATTTGTTAGGTTGTTCTTCTTTCACAACATAACCTTGTGGGTTATAAAGAGTTACCTTAACGTCTTTTACTTCGCGTTTTTTGTGGTTGAACTCTTCAGTTACGATATAGTGGTAACCTTCATAGTCCATAGCTTTGATGTCCAAAGTAGCTTTTTTGTCATCTTTTTTAACAGAATCGTTGTCGATAGACCAAGTGATACCATTGCTATCTGTACCAACTGTATACCAATTTGCTGCATCAACACTACCGATACCACCAATGAATAAAGCGCCTGCTGCCAAAACAGCTGCCAATGTTTTTTTCATATTTTTACCTCTCGAATTAAATACAAGAATATGAAATCTAGTATATTCGATGAAACTAAATATTTTATGAAAGACAAACGTGCTCAATTATTAGAATATCTATTCCAAACATTAAGACTTCACATAATAGGTAGACCGTCCTCCTCCTTTACGTTGAATATGTCCATCCTTCACAAGGGTACGTATAGTGCCTTCAATGGAACTATCACTGAGATTCGGACACCATTCTCTAATATCTTGCTTTGTAAAAGCCCCTAAATGGCTATCGATAGCTGCTTTCACCTGATCTATTGCTGAACCACTATTTGCCAGTATAGAACTGCGGTCCTCAAAGTCATGATACGCGGCTAACAGCATTTGTAACCAATAGCGAATAAACGGTATAGGGCAGGAACTTTCATCATACCAAGTATCACTAGACTCACGTAAGGCCTCGTAATACATATCCTTATGTCTTGCAATCTTAGCCTCTAACGACACATACTTACCTACCATAAAGCCGTTACGATACAACAATAATGTTGTAAGTAAACGGCTCATACGACCATTTCCATCATTAAATGGGTGAATGCATAAGAAATCATGTATAAAAATAGGAATAGCTAGGAGTGGCTCCACCTCTCCATTACCTACAACACGATTATATTCAGCACAAATCTGGTCGATTGCCTCTGCGATCTCATAGGGTGCTAGGGGAGTAAATAACACCTTGGTCCGTCCATCGGGATAGGTAGCACTAATATAATTCTGTACACTCTTTAACTGTCCACCACGGGCATTGAACTGGTAATTATACAAAATCTTGTGTAACTGCAAAATATGATTGCGAGACAATGCTATGGAATCATAACTTTCATGGATAACATTTAAGGCATCACGATACCCCATAATCTCCTGCTCATCCCGATTTCGAGGCGTAGTCTTATCAGCTACCAACTGCCGAAGGCGCGTACTCGTCGTCACAATCCCTTCAATCGCATTCGACGCCTCTGTACTCTGTACCTTTGCCAACTCTACAAGAGAATCTAATATGGCAGGACTCTGCGAAAGCAAAACCTCCTCCTTGCCATTCGCCCGATAAATCCCTGCGATAAGGCTTAAAATATCCATATCCCACGACAAAGACTGAATCCGACCATACTCAAAACGACGCATACACACACCTCCATTCTGTTCTAATCCCTTATAAATAAAATTATTCCCTTAAATTATACCATAAAATAAGGGAATAAATAATTTGGATACATTTAATTATACATGCAGAAAGGGTTCTATCTCTTTGAGACCGACTTAGGTCACTATGGAGGTCGATGAGAGATAGAACCCTTTCTACTAGTAGAGGAAATTTACCAAATCAAGTGATACACGTGATCTAGATTACTTCCGTCTTGTATTTGTACTTTTGTATTTGCCAATGTTTCAGAACCAATCATATAGCCTTGTGGGTTATATGTAGCAACATCAATGAGCTGTACTGTTTTATCAGCACGGTTGAATGTCATTGTATAAATGGAGTGATCTCCATTTGGATCTACAATCTTCAAGCGCAATGTAGCACGAGCATCGTTTTTATCAACAGAGTCATTGTCGATATAGCCAGTACGACCATATTGATCCGTATCAAGAGCATACCAACTTTCAGCATGAGACACGCCCACACCAGCACTGAATAATAACCCGGCTACCGCTAAACAGGCAAACCATTTTTTCATAACTATTCTCTCCTGACTATAAAATTCAAATAACTATGCAATCTGCATACCATAAATTCCCTACGCCTTCATTATAACACTAGAACTGCATATTACTAATAAAAACTCTATAAACTGCATAATTAATATAAATCTATATAAGGACAATGTGCTGAGTCCTATGGGCTTTAAATAATCTAACGTTTTTAATAGCTGATATTCGCGCTGTAAGGTTAACAAAAACATAGAAAGCCCCGAACTGTTCTGAAAACGACTTAG
>NZ_DXLG01000104.1:0-3061 GCF_019414865.1 Veillonella sp. | reverse complement strand
TGAAAACGACTTAGCTCGCTTTGGAGGCTTTCATAGCAGTGTTGGGTCTACTATCTAAACACACAGTCTAGAATGGGCATCCCTACACCAAAGGATTATTTACCCCATAGGGCTTGCATAACTTCCGCACCCATGGTATCATCTTCAATTTTTGTAGGTTTTTGTGCTTCTTTACTGGACAATAACGCTACGCCTGCAGCGCTGTATACTGTTGTATCAAGTTCTGTCCATGTTTTTTCTTTACGGTCAATGCGTACTGTGTAGATGTATGTGAAGCCTTCTACATTGTTAATTTTAACAAGTACTGTAGCCGCATCATCTGTTTTGTATACAGATGCATTATCGATGAACCATGCTGCATCATCTGCGTCAGCATCGATATAGTACCAATCAGCAGCGCTAGCTTGACCAAAACCGCCTAAGAATAAAACCCCTGCTGCAAACATAGCAGCTAACCATTTTTTCATATCTAAACTCCTTAACGCTAGAGACGACCATCTAAGATGGCCGCCCATAGTTTCTTACATATACTATTAATACAAATTATTCTGCTTCTTCGTCTTCGATTTCAGCACCCGGAATAACAGCAATACTAGCTACTTTATCACCTTCATCAAGGTTTTGTGTTTTCACACCAGAAATAGCTTTGCCCTTCTTCACAGCAATATCGTTCATGTTGAAGCGGATGATTTTGCCTTGTTCAGAGATAAGCATAACTTCATCATCGTTATGAACTACTTCTACAGCAACTACGTCGCCAGTTTTGTTCGTAATCTTGAAGTTCTTAGAGCCTTTACCACCGCGTTTTTGCAATGTGTAAGCTTCCGCATCATTGCGTTTACCGAAACCTTCTTCAGAGATCGTAAACACTTGAGCTTCGCTTTCATCAGCATTAAGAACACCAGCGCCTACCACTACGTCGCCGGTATTGAGTTTAATACCGCGTACACCGTGAGCCGCACGTTTCATGAGACGTACGTCGCTTTCACTGAAACGAATAGCAATACCCAATTTAGTACCGATCAAGATATCTTGGTTGCCAGTCGTTACGTTGACGGAAATCAAGTGATCCCCTTCGTCGAGGTTGATAGCATTAAGACCAGAACGGCGGATGTTGCGGTATTCTTCGATAGCTGTACGTTTTACAACGCCGAACTCAGTAACCATGAATAAGTTTACATCTTCATGGATACGTTCAAGGTCGATCATAGTTGTAACAGATTCGCCTACAGCAAGTGGCAACACGTTAACCATAGCGGTACCGCGAGAATTACGGGAACCTGCTTCTGGCACTTCGTATGCTTTGAGGCGATATGTACGGCCAGTGGACGTGAAGAACAACAATGTATTATGCGTACGAACATGCATAATTTGTGTTACATAATCGTCTTCCTTCGTCTTCATGCCGATAACGCCAGCGCCACCTTTATGTTGGTTGCGATATACGTTCGCGTTCATCCGTTTGATATAACCTTGTTTAGTTAAGGTAATAACCATCTCTTCGTCAGCGATGAGGTCTTCTACATCAAGGTCGGACGTATCGATTGTGATTTCAGAACGACGAGGGTCGCCGTATTTCTTCTTCATATCTTCTAGTTCTTCTTTGATGATTTGACGTTGACGCGCTTCGCTAGCCAAGATAGCTTTCAAATCTTCGATCAATGCCAACAATTCCTTGTATTCGTCTTCGATTTTTTCACGTTCCAAGCCTGTTAAACGGCGTAGACGCATGTCGAGGATGGCTACTGCTTGTTTTTCTGAAAGCCCGAATTTTTGCATCAATGCGTTACGTGCGATTTCGTCAGTTTGGGAACTGCGGATTGTAGCGATAACTTCATCGATGTGGTCAAGAGCGATCAACAAGCCTTCCAAGATGTGAGCACGTGCTTCGGCTTTATTAAGCTCGAATTGAGTACGGCGTACGATAACATCGAGGCGGTGATCTAAGTAGTAACCCAATACTTCTTTCAAATTCAATACGCGAGGATGACCATCCACGAGGGCTAGCATAATCACGCCGAAAGATTCTTGAAGTTGAGTGTGTTTATATAATTTGTTAAGAACGATATCTGGTTGCACGTCAGCGCGCAATTCGATAACGATGCGCATACCTTGACGGTCAGATTCGTCGCGAAGTGCTGTGATACCATCGATTACCTTGTCGCGGCTCAAGTTCGCAATGGTTTCGATAACGCGAGCCTTGTTAACTTGGTATGGAATCTCAGTCACTACGATTTTATGCTTGCCCTTCGCCATTTCTTCAATGGTTGCACGAGCGCGCATTTTTACACTACCACGACCTGTGGAGTACGCTTTTTTAATGCCTTCCCGGCCCAAAATGAGCGCCCCTGTCGGGAAGTCTGGACCTTTGATTTGTGTCATCAATTCTTCCACAGTTACATCTGGGTTATCGATGAGCATTGTAAGGCCATTACATACTTCGTTAAGGTTGTGCGGTGGAATATTTGTCGCCATCCCTACGGCGATACCGCTGGAACCATTGATGAGAAGATTTGGAATCTTCGCTGGCAATACTGTTGGTTCTTGCAAGCTTTCATCATAGTTCGGCATGAAATCAACAGTTTCCTTGTCGATATCAGCGAGCATTTCTTGAGTAATTTTTGCCATACGTACTTCAGTATAACGCATCGCAGCAGCACTATCGCCATCGATGGAGCCAAAGTTACCATGGCCGTCTACCAAGAGGTAGCGCGTATTGAAATCTTGCGCCAAACGTACAGTCGCGTCGTAAACGGAATTATCACCATGTGGATGATACTTACCAAGTACGTCACCGACGATACGAGCGGATTTCTTGTACGGTTTATTTGGCGTCATGCCTGTTTCGTGCATCGCGTACAAAATACGACGATGAACTGGTTTCAAGCCATCGCGCACATCTGGAAGAGCACGCATTACGATTACGGACATCGCATAATCGATATAGGCGTTCTTCATTTCTTTATCAATCTGAACGGGATGAATATTCCCGTGGGACCATTGTTGGTCTGCCACAATCTCACCTCATTTTACTAACACTGATTATAATACATCATAATAT
>NZ_DXLG01000103.1 GCF_019414865.1 Veillonella sp. | reverse complement strand
ATAGCCTTTGAAATAAGAAATACTATTCTTATACCTTATATATTGTTAATTATCTGGATTTGTTTATATGATCTACCATATGATATGAGATTTTCTAACTATGTGTCGATTACTTTTACTAGCATATAAATATCGGATGATTCATTAGGAGTACTTATGAAAGAAAAATACGATGTGCCTATTGCATCTGAGTCTGAATTTGTTTCATATATGATGGAGCAAATGAGCCAATTTGGTTTGACTTGTACGGAAGAGCAAGCAAAAGACTTTTACGTGTATTATGCGCGCATGATTGAAACAAATAAATATCTCAACCTCACGGGTATTACAGACATGAAAGAGGTTGTGGTTAAACACATGATCGACTCCCTCTCCTGCTATGACCCGCATATCATCAAATCTGGCATGTCCATCATCGATGTCGGTACTGGCGCTGGTTTCCCGGGCATTCCCTTGGCTATTTACGACCGTAGCCTCAAGGTTACGTTATTTGATTCTTTGAAAAAACGTCTTACCTTCCTTGAATCCGTTATGGATGAGCTACAATTGACGAACTGTACGACCTTACATGGCCGTGCAGAGGATCTTAGTCATCAAGATTACCGTGAAAGCTTCGATATCGCTACGAGCCGTGCGGTAGCAAGATTACCTATTTTGTTAGAATGGACCGTACCATATGTAAAAGAAGGTGGCTACGTAATAGCTCTAAAAGGCGCCATCTACGAAGAAGAAGTGGGCGAATCCAATAAAGCTCTTAGCACATTGAAAGCTAAGATTGAAGAAGTACGCACTGTTACACTTCCAACTTTGGATGATAAACGAGCTATCCTGTACATTAAGAAAACAGGTAAAACACCTAAACAATACCCACGTAAACCAAAAGAAATTAAAGATAAGCCATTAATCTAATGTATGAATAAAGGATGCAAATCTATGATTTGCATCCTTTTTCTTTTTCTCTAGGCTTATTAAATAAAATAAACACCTTTCCCTAAGGCCGACTTAGCTCGCTTTGGAGGCCGTGGGAAAGGTGTTCTATGTTAATCTTATAATGACTTATACGTGGTCAATGATGTGTAATGTTGTATCGATATCGTTTAAAGGCATAATATGTACGCCTGCAGCGATTTTTTTGATTTGTTCCAATGTTTCGATAGCGATTTCTGTACCTGCTTCTTTACCGCCCTTTTCTACGCGGTCTAGGATTTCTTGTGTAAGGTTGATCCCAGGCACTTTTTCGTGTAGATATGTGGCCATTTTGAAGCTTTTAAGTGGAATTAAACCGAGCATAATAGGTACATCGAATTCAGACATTTTGTCGATGTAGCGTTTTGCTTGTTCTAAATCGTAAATTGGTTGTGTTTGTACGAAATGCGCACCGTTTTTAATTTTAGCAGCCAATTTTTGACGTTCAATTTCTAAATCTGGAGCACCAGGGTTGCCAGTAGCACCGATGTAGAAGTTTGTAGGCTCGTCTAAGTCGTTACCTGCCAAGTCTTTGCCAGAATTCAAAGTTTTAGCGATGTTAAGTAAGCCCATGCAGTCTACTTCGAATACGGATTGTGCAAATGGATGGTCCCCATTATCTGGTTTGTCACCAGTAAGGGTTAAGATATTATTTACACCAAGTGCTGCAGCGCCAAGTAATTCGGATTGCAAGCCGATGATGTTACGGTCGCGGCATGTAAGGTGGAAGATAGTTTCGATATCTTTATTGTGTTGTAACAAATAAGACAAGGAAATTGGGCTCATACGCATTTTGGACATAGGGCTGTCAGCGATGTTAATAGCGTCAACCTTACCTTTTAAACGTGCTGCTTGGTCGAATACTTTTTGAGCAGAACTGCTCTTTGGTGGGTCTAATTCAACAGTGATGGTGAATTTCCCTTGTTGATGTTTCTCTCTTAATGTCATCATGTACCTCTTGATCTATACATATGGTGAAAGCTAATCATGTTTAATCTTTTACGTGGTTTTTACCATCAAAATAAGTTTTTAAGATGAGCTTTCACCTTGTTTTGTGTCATGTAAATTAGAAATTATTTTTCTAATGTTTCAAAGTAATCATTTGCGTGGTTAACGGCAGCGATACCGTCTTTAGCATAGATGTCTGCGCCCGCTTGGTCTGCGTAGTCTTGAGAAACTACGGCACCACCAACCATAACCTTAGTTTTAAGGCCTGCAGCGCGGATAGCAGCGATAGTATTGTCGATTTGAGGCATTGTTGTAGTCATCAAGGAACAAATACCAACGAGAGCTGCCTTATTGTCTTTAATCGCTTGAACGATGACTTCTGGATCAACGTCCTTGCCAAGGTCGACGATTTTGTAACCATTGTTTTCAAGCAAGGCTGCTACGATGTTTTTACCTAAATCATGGATATCGCCTTTAACGGTTGCCACAACGACTGTACCTTTATCCAAGCTTTCACTAGCAGGAATGATTTCTTTAATAGTGTTGAAAGCAGCTTGCATTGTTTCAGCAGCGAGCATTACTTGTGGCAAGAATAATTTACCAGAACCAAATTTATCCCCTACTACATTCATCGCTTCAGATAAGCCTTTTTTCGTAATATCTAATGGGTCCATGCCGTCAGCCAACGCTTTTTTCACAAGGTCAACAATAGCTTCTTTTTCGCCTTGTTCTACACAAGCACGGATATTCGCTAAAGGATCATTGCTGTCGAAGGATTTCTTTTCAGGACCTTTTGGAGCAGCATTACCAGGAGCACTTGTTTCATCTTCGTAGCCGTATTCTTTGATGAACTCTGCAGAACCTGGGTCCCAGCCTAATAGTGTTGTACTAGATACGAACGCTTTTTTAGCTGGATAGTTTAATGGATTCATAATTGGTGTTGTTAAGCCACAAGCAAGAGCCATTGTTAAGAATTGGCCGTTCAAGTAAGGACGTTGAGGCATACCGAAGGAAATATTGGACAAGCCCATTACTGTTGGGAAGCCAAATTTCTCTTTGTATAACTGTAATGTACGCAATGTTTGACGTGCACTATCTTCACCGCTGGCAAGTGTTAATACCAATGGATCAAGTAATAAGTCATGTGGTTGAAGACCATAACCATAAGCGCGATTTACGATGCTTTCAGCTAAAGCAACACGGTCCTCTGCTTTTTCAGGCAAATCACCACTGCAGATTGGCAAGCAAAGTAAAGCTGCACCATAGCGTTTAGCCAAAGGCATAACGTGAGTGATGGACTCCTCTTCCCCATTTACGGAGTTGATAAGAGCGCGACCTGGGTAGTTTTTAAGAGCTACTTCCATAGCTGCTGGATCCAATGTGTCGATGGACAATGGAGTTTCAACGAGCATGGATAATTCGAAGATAGCACGTTCCATTAATGGAGTTTGGTCCATACCAGCTACGCCCATGTTTACGTCGAGGATGTCTGCACCTGCTTCTACTTGGTCCAAAGCATCGCGTTTTACGCGGATGAAAGAGCCATCGCGTAACTCTTGAGCAAGAACTTTACGGCCTGTAGGGTTGATACGTTCGCCAATGATAAGAGGTTTTGTATTGTGACCTAATTCTAACAATTTAGTACGGCTCGTAATGATTGTTTTAGGTTCTACGTGAGCACGTTCTTTAGGTGTATGTGCTTTTACAGCGTCAGAAATTGCTTGAATATGAGCTGGTGTCGTACCACAGCAGCCGCCTACATAGCTGGCACCTGCATCTACGATTGGAAGCATCAATGGACCCATTTCTTCTGCTGTAAGTGGGAATACAGTTTGTTTGTTGATTAATTGTGGCATACCTGCATTTGGTTGGCAGATAATAGGCAAGTTTGTTACGCTTGCAATTTCCTCAATAAGAGGTGTGATTTGTTCAGGTCCAAGGGAACAGTTAATGCCGATAATATCAGCACCCATAGCCTCTACGATAGTAGTTGCAACTGCTGGTGGTGTACCTGTAATAGTACGGCCGTCTTCACTGAAAGAAAATTGACAGATGATTTGTACATCTTCTTTTGTCTTCCCTGCTGCTTCACGAGCATCTAAAGATGCTAATAAAGCGGCACGCATTTCTTGTACGTCGATGATAGTTTCAATAATAATGAAATCTACGCCACCTTCAATCAATGCTTCAGCTTGTTCGCGGTATGTGTCATAAATAGAGTCAAAGCTCATGTTGCCCAATGGTTGTAAGAAACGACCTGTAGGACCCATAGAACCAGCTACACGTGCAGATGGTTTAAACTCTGCAATAGCATCTTTTGCTACCTTTACAGCGGCAATATTAATTTCTTTTACACGATCTTGTAAGTCGTAATCTTCTAATTTAAGACCACAAGCACCGAATGTATTTGTAGTGATAACATCACTGCCATGTTGTAAGTACTGAGCGTGAATATTCTTTACTACTTCTGGTTTTTCTATGTTAAATAATTCGGGACAATAGCCCTCTTCTAAGCCTGCAGCTTGAAGCATTGTGCCCATAGCACCGTCAAATATATACATAAACATCTTCCTTTATCATCCTAAATTTTACAATGTTTCACGTGAAACATTATTCTGTTGGTTGGCCTTTCATAGCGATACCAGAGGCTTCGGCTGTTGTTTTGTTACAGCCCTCTTCGCCTTCGTTATTAGACGTTACAATCGCCTTTTCTGGTAGTTTACGAGATGCACAATCTTTTTGAGAACAAGATGTGCAACCGCGTTTTGTTTTGATATCTTCGTTAGCTGGCATCAAACCAATAATAGCTGTTACAGACTTACGTGGGAACAATAAATAGTTCTCTGTTACTTGTAAGCCAATCATCTCTGTTTTGATGATTTTAGCTAGTTGTGGTTGAATTTCTAATGGCCAGTTACCATAGCCAGGGCTAAAGCGCCATGTTGGTTTATAGCCTTGCTTTTTAGCAATTGTATTGATCACTTCATTTACTTGATCCGCTACTTGTTCTACTGCTGTTGTAGCCGCTGCATCAAGTAATAAACCTACAGTGTAGTTACCTTGTTTAAATAACTGTTCACTGCGAATTTCTACATCTTCACCTACTGTTACGCCTAATACATAGACCTTAGTAGACTTTTCTAAATGCTTTTCAATGATGGAACCTTCAATTTTAAGCGGTGGATTGCTCAAAATAGTCTTTGTTTCAGCATCATAATCATATTCTTGATATACACCTTTAGGTGTAGCTAATAACTGGATTTCTTTACATGCTTCGTCAACGTAATTTTGAGGAAAATCCTCTGCATGACGAAGTCCTGCGTATCGTTTTACTTCTGCTTTATCGATGGCAGGAAGCATTCCGTTATAAATGGGCATGGAAACGCCTCCTTTTCAAAATAAAAAGCTCTGCGTATCCGTAGAGCGTGTACTTAATATTAGCATATTGTTTATAGCTTAGATTAATCTCAAGATTTATCTATTTTACGCCTATAAATATAATTACTATCTATTTATTAGTATATAGATATCCATAATGCCTGTCAAAGCATATAGGGCCTGTATTCTCATATAATTTAGTAGTGTGTTGGTATAACTTGAAGCTATATCGAAATATATTTTAATCCTAAAAGTTATTAGTGCTGTTATTTTAAGCATTTTATCTATTATATCTATTATATCTGTTATGTTTACTTGATGATCTTATTATTTTCATTCTAATTGTTT
>NZ_DXLG01000102.1 GCF_019414865.1 Veillonella sp. | reverse complement strand
GTTATATACATTTTATTTGCTTGAGGTGAAAGTATGGATCAAGGTGTAATTGAATATATTGCTAATGTCTTTGACATACCAAAGCTAGCACAACCTGTAAGTGCAGTTCAAATGCCTTTACCGTTAACACGGTTAGCTGAGATACCCTTAGATAGTTCTGTTAATCAATGCCAAGGCTTTTGTTATAACTCTAAAAAAGATGTATTTGTTCTTGCTTGTATAAACTCAGATAATACAAAACAAATTATGTATGAAATAAATCCAACAACGTTACAAGTTGTTGCTAAGTATGAATATAGTCAAAAACGTTTATTAGGCCATATGAATACGTTGACCTATAATCCGAATAATAATCGCTACTATACAACCAACGCTGTTGTAGATGGATATATCGTTACACCTATTGAAGCTGATAGCATGATTGTAGAGTCACCTATTAAATTAAAAGAAAAGGTATTTAACTTTGCCTTTGATAAAGAGCGCAACGAATATGTATCGATTGTGCCTTTAACAAATTCTCATCGTACAATTAATTATTACGATGCTAATTTTAACCGAATTCGTAGCTTTACCATTGATGCAGAGCATACTGATTTAAATAATAATGGCGCCTATGCATCAAATGGTAATACTATATTTACGACCTTAACAACCTTTGTTTCTGTTGATGATGAAGGTGTTGTTAAGAATATAACTCCTTATACGTCAGGTATGGAAGTAGAAGATATGGATTATCGTAATGGTCAAATGTATGTAGCCGTTAATCGCAAGGGTAAGGTAGAAATTTATAGCTTACCTACATTACCATTTTCAGTAACTGCCTAGATTTTATCTATGTTTTTATCCACTTTAAGAGTGTATAATATAAATGTTAGGGTAATTTAGGAGTTATTATGAAATTAGGGAATGATATTATTGAAATTGACCGTATCTGTCAAGCTATAGAGAAATCTAAACCATTTCGTGAACGCGTGTATACGTCTCATGAGATTGATTACTGTGAAAGCCGAAAAAAAGGGCGTTATGAGTCTTATGCTGGCATATATGCTGCTAAAGAGGCTTTCATTAAAGCATTAGGAACGGGAATGCGCCATGGTTCATGGCAAGATATAGAAATTTATCATGATGAATTGGGGGCCCCCTTAATTCGTCTACAAGATACTTTCAAAGAAATCTATGAAACATTAGGTTATACTGATATACATGTGTCGATTAGCCATTGCAAAGAATATGCAATGAGCACGGTTATACTTGAAGGAGCATAAGATGCAAATATTAACAACTGAAGATGCTCGATATATAGATCAAGAGGTACCTAAGCAGTTAGGTGTATCTTTGGAAATTCTAATGGAAAATGCAGGACGTGGCATTGTAGATGCTTTATGGGGACAATATGACTTATTTTCCTTAGATAATGCACGTTCAATCAATAGTTTTGTATTATTTATCTGTGGTACAGGAAATAATGGGGCAGATGGACTTGTAGCCGCTCGTCATCTATTAGAACAAGGTGTACCTGTACAAATTGTACTGGTAGGTGATACGAGCAAGTGTAGTGACCTCTTTGCAGTGCAACTTGAAAGATGTGAAGCAATGGGTTGTATCATTGATACGTATGACGAATTCAATGATTGGTCTAATGTAGCTATTGCTGTAGAAGGTATTATGGGCACAGGCTTAACAGGCCGATTGCGGGACTTAACCATCGATGTTTTGCATGATATTGATACTATGCGTAGTCAATATAATTTTGATTTGTGGGCTATTGATGTACCTGCAGGGCTAGATGCTTCTTCTGGTCAAATTTCAGAGGGAACACTGACTTATGATTATACGGTTACCTTTGGGGCTATTAAACAAGGTTTATTGTTATATCCTGGTAAGTCCATAGGGGGAACAGCTATTGTTGCACCTCTAGGAGCACCTTGGCAACACGTATTAGCTGATCGGGATAGTACTATAACCATTGATTCGGATTTAGCAGAAACGCTAATTAATTATCGGGTTCCTATGGCACACAAGGGTGTAAATGGAAATACATTAATCGTTGGTGGATCTAGTGATATGGTTGGAGCCCCTATGTTGGCCGCAGAAGCTGCTGTTCATAGTGGAGCCGGTAAGGTTACATTAGGCGTTCCAGATACAATTAAACATGTTGTGCAAGGTCGTATCATACCGGAAGTAATGGTAACATCTATTGATGAAAATGAATTCCTTTATGATGGACGTCAAGTCGTTGCTATTGGTCCAGGTTTGGGGCGCACTACAGATATTCTAGATGTAGTAAATCAAGCTATTGATACCTATGAAGGCGCTCTCGTCATTGATGCAGATGCGTTATATGCATTAGGCCATGTAGGTTCTGTCGATAAAGATGCTTTACGTGATGGCCATATTGAGTCCGTATATAAGGTGCAAAAAAATCTGCCATACTGTGTAATGACGCCTCATTTAGGTGAATTTAGTAGACTTATAGATTTGCCAATAAAATGGATTGAACGTCATTATATTACACTGGCTCGAGCATTTGCTAAGGCTCATCAAGTAGTGTTAGTACTTAAGGGAATTCCTTCTGTTGTGGCACTACCTGATGGTACGGTATATGTTAATACTATCGGAAACGCCGGTATGGGAACTGGCGGAATGGGGGATGTGTTAACAGGTATTATTGCAGGTTTTATTAGCCAAGGTTATTCCTTACAAGATGGTGCCATTTTAGGCGTCTATGTACATAGCCGCAGTGCAGATATACTAAGTGATACTAAAACTTGGGGGTATACACCTAGTGATGTAAGTACATCGATAGGTTGTGTCATTAGTGAATTATTGGGAGAATAAGAATGACAAATAAAATACAGCGTTTTATAGCCTTTTTATTAGTGCTATGTATTCCAATCTTTGCCATTGCGGGATGCACGAATAAAGATGTAGCTAATGCAGCATCTCAGAATAGCACTAGTGTAAATGAAGGCTATTCCATTGATACGAAACAAACGAACCCTGAAGGTCATCTAGATGTATATATGCTAGATATTGGTCAAGGCGATGCCATATTGCTCAAGGTTGGCGATGAATATAGTATGATCGATACAGGTGACATTGAGCATCGTGAGAACATTGTGGCACAGTTAAAGTCTATGGGTGTTACAAAGCTAAAAAATGTAATTATCACACATCCGCATGCTGATCATATGGGTGGTTTCTATGCTATTGCAAAAGCTATGCCTATTGAACATGTGTATGATGATGGCATTTCTGTTGATAATAATATGTATAAAACCTATGAAAAATGGATTGATAAAAATAAAATCCAACGGTCTACATTGCGTAGTGGTGATGTAGTGGATTTTGGTCATGGAGCGGTATTTGTTGTATATGCACCTTGGACTGAACCTTTAACAGATAAAAAAGGAGCGCCAGATCTTAATAATAACTCTATTGTAGGTAAATTAATTTTTGGTAAATTCTCTATGCTCTTTACTGGTGATGCAGAATTACAAGAAGAGAAAAAACTCATAAAAGAGCAGAACTCTAGACTGTTTGCCCGTGTTCTTAAGGTAGGTCACCACGGTTCTCGCACAAGTAGCTCTGAAGATTTTTTGAAATCTATTAAACCAGAAAGTGCATTAATTTCAAATGGCATGTATAATAGTTATGGTCATCCTCACGATGTAACATTACGTCGTTTGCAGGAGAACAATATTGCCATTTACCGTACAGATACGATGGGACGTATTCACATTAGTACGGATGGGAATGAATGGCAAATTACAACTGAACGTTAGCGTCGATTGCATAGCACAAAAAATAATTTTAAGCAACTAATTTTTGTGTGTACTGTATAAAGACTTTATATAGTAATATGTATAATCGGCATACTAATCTTCATGTTTGTATGAAATAATCTATCTATAATCTAACATTAGTTTATGGATAGATTGGAACGATGAGACTTTGATTCACAAAGATATCATCGACTCATCTCTATGGTTTGGACACTACGTATGTCAGTTAGATTGGAGTGAATGTATTGCGTAAACTATTTTTTATGTGCCTTGCTGTCTTGATGGCGATACCACTATTCTTGACTCAAGCAAAGGCAGCTAATCTTGAAGATGCTCGATGGGTGACACGAACTGATGCACCGGTACCATATGTTCGTATGGTTATGGATTTGTCAGCACCGGTAAAAGCGTCTGCATCGATTAGCAAAGATGGGAAAACGACGACTGTTACCTTAAAGAACACAAAGCTAAAAACTGCTAAAGCGAATATCAATATGGACTCTAGCATAGCTAGTTCTGCTAGACTCACAGAAGATGGCAGAGATGTGAAGGTAACAATCAAGACACCTTCATCTATCGATACGAGTGATGTAAAGGTATTTTCCCTAAAGAAAGATACGGTTAATCAGAAACCGTATCGCATCGTTGTAGATGTACAGAAAAAAGGTGTGGCACCTAAACCTGCTTATTATGGCAAACGTCCATCTCCTTCTGCACATCCTGCGAAAAATATGCCAACAGGATCCGGTAATTATTCTATTAGCGGTGGTCTATCTGGTAAAACAATTACGATTGACCCAGGTCATGGTGGTAGTGACTCTGGTGCCGTTGGGCCGCATGGTGTACAAGAGAAAAATATTACACTACCGATTTCTATGTACTTGAAAAAAGCTCTAGAAAATCGTGGCGCTAAAGTGCTTATGACTCGTACTACAGACGTAGACGTATACGGTCCTAATGCAAGTGGTGTTGATGAATTGGGTGCTCGTGTTAACGTAGCAAACCGTAGCAATTCTGATGCGCTCATCAGTGTGCATATTAACGCATTCAACAACCCAAGTGTTGGTGGTATTGCAACATACTACTATAGCAAAACAGGCAATGATGCTCGATTAGCACAAAAGGTACAATCTCAAATTGCTAGCGTTCCAGGTTTCAATGGTGACCGTGGCATTCAAGAAGGTAACTTATATGTGTTGAGACATTCTAACATGCCTGCAGTTCTTGTAGAGCTTGGTTTTATTTCCAACCCTAATGAAGAACGTGTATTGCAATCTCCTCAAACACAAGAAGACTTTGCAAATCGCATTGCCAATGGTATTGCTAGTTACTTTGGAGGTTAATCGATGAAATTACGTAAACAAGTTCTGTCGATTCTCTGCGTAGGTTTGCTTGCATTTGCAGCGGGTTGTACACCTAATCAAGCACCTACAACTAGTAAAAGTGAACCTGTGCAAGAGACGAAAGTCAATAAGGATGCAGAAACAACAAAAACATCTCAAGAAATGGTTAAGATGGCCTTCTTTGTTCCAACAGAGGATGGCTCAGGGGTAAAACAATCAACCGTTGAGATGGAGGCGGACAAAGTAACGCCTAAAGCTGCTCTTCTAGCGATGTTAAAAGCTGATAGAGCACAAAAATATCCAGTATTCTCCAAGGATATTGAAATTACATCCGTTACTGTAAAGGACGGCATTGCTTCTGTAGAAGTGAATAACGCTTTCGTAAAAGGTAATGGTGGGGACTTAACTGTTAAATTACAAATGGCTGCCATTGTAAATACATTGACATCCTTTGATAATATTAATGGTGTTCTCTTCGTTAGCAATGGTAAAAAGGTAACTACTGTAGGTTCCTTTGATACGAAAGATCCTGTTAAACGGATGACAAACCTAATTAAAAAATAATTAAGTTAGGCTCATTGATAGCAGATAGTTGATATATCAACTATCTGCTATTTTTGTTGTCTTTTATATATGTTACAATACAA
>NZ_DXLG01000101.1 GCF_019414865.1 Veillonella sp. | reverse complement strand
TATATAGACCTATCAACTTCATCTAAGTCTTCAATCTTATACTTCGTTTTACTTGCATCAAAATGATAATATTTCTTTACATGATCTAATAAAGCTTTGGACTCTTGGTTTTGTTTGGAGAAGAATAGAATACAATTCATATTATTATCAAAGACAATCATATTATCCTTACATAATAAGTATAGATACGAGCTGCCAGCCTTATCTTTCTCTACAAAGGCATCAAAGAAATAAGGAAATTTAGAGTTAGAGAAACTAGTATCAGATACAATAAATTGGCTACCCAATTTGCTAATATGAATTTCATTCTTAGGCCCAAACTCTAAATCTACACTACGGCCAACCAGCTCATCTGATGATGGTTCATGATAAAACATAAAAGCTATAAAAGCTGTTATTAGAGCAATCAGAATAATAATCCCAAGAAAAAACTTTCTCATCAATCTAGCCCCAAATTTTTTCTATATCAGATATACTATGTGCATCAGAGCCTAGTACAAATGGCACCCCAATGATAGCAGCCATGCCTTGGATAAAGCGGCTTGGGTACATTTCACGGCAATCCGGTTTGAAGAAGCCACTCATATTGTAGTCTAGTTCGCGTCCTTGTACGCGCATGATATGCAAGATATCGCTTACCACCTGCGCATTACGACGATCTAAATGATGTTCAAAGCCAAAGTGATGTTGGTATTTTTTAATCAAATCAAAATGGCCAATGCGTTTTGGTGTATATTCACCAAGGTCAGCACGCACGGCTTGGCGTACGGTGGAGTAATATTTGTAATATAACTCATATTGCTTTTGAATCCACGGACCAAAGCCACGCTCAAATTCTTCAGGGCTATAGTCTAAGCAGTAATAGGCATTATTCACGCCTTCCATAAAGTGAACGGACAAAATATTGTCGTCCGTCAATGGACCATAGCGATCGAGGAACTCTTGAATATCTGCCTCAAAACCTGGAATGTAATCCACTTCAAAGCCAAGAGAGATGTCGATATGCGTGCCATAAGCACGTTGTAATTGACGGCCTAGTTCTAAATAGGTATCAACTTGGTTTAATTTCAAAGACGCTGTGTCATAGGCCTTTTGGTCACCACCGTATTCAGCTGCAAAAGCCTTTGGCAACGGCGCATGCTCTGTAAGGCATACCTTTTCAATGCGCAACTCGATGGCCTTTTCAATCATCAATGCAGTTCGGTCCCCACTACCATGTGGACACAATTCTGTATGCACATGACCATCTACAAGACGGCTGCGATACTTACTATATCCAACGAACTGCCGTTCATCTTTCATGTTCATTCAATCACCCTATTCGCCCTACCCCTTGGCGAACCCTTATCTATCATCTGTACATTATTAGTCTTTACTTTAATATCTATGTTTTATTATACCAATAATGCGTATGTTTCGGTATCCTGATATTTACCATGTTTGAAACCAACTTGCGGTGTTATCCCACAATAGGTAAATCCAAAACGCTCGTGTAATGCGGTGCTCGCTGCATTCCCTGCAGTAATAACAGACACCACCGTATGCAATATATCCGTTTCTTTTGCATAGTCTAAAATATGCGCCATCAACTTAGATGCCACACCTCTGCCTCTATATTCTTGATGAATGTAGATAGATAATTCGACAGTACTTTTGAAAGCATCCTTTGTTCTATATGGTGAAAGCGATGCATAGCCTACAACCACATCATCTATAAGACCTACAAAAATGCAGTGTTCCTGCGTTTGATGAACCTTATACCACTCCTGCCACTCTGGCAACGTGCGGGGCTCAAGATCAAGCGTTGCTACACCGTTCACAACCTCGTAATTATAAATATCTAAACAAGCTGCAATATCATCCTTTGTAATTGGTCGTATTACTAATTCACTCATAAGAATTCCTCAAAATTGTGGGTATCCAAAATCCGGTATCCGAAACTAAAATTATTTCTATATTATATCTATATAACATAATATATAAAAATAACTCCAATACGCAAGAAAAAGGACGAGCTGCAACTCGTCCTTTTGTTATATTGTAGGCAATATTTTGTACGCTTTACTACCTATTAGTAGTATATCATAAATACATTTTCAAAAGACAAACAAAAGACACCTAGAAATTTGGCCATTTCTAGGTGTCTTTTCAGGCGTACCAATTGAGGCACCCCATACTCTTCAAGTTAATTATAACACAATTAACTCTATGAATTTGTCTAATTTATTCATTACACAATAACGAATAGAAGTACTGTAATAACAATCAAAGCACCAATCACTGCATAGTCCATAGTTTTCAATCCCACAGATGCAGCAAAGCTATGTGTTGGACCACCAAAGCCACGTAGTTCTAGAGAGAGCGCCATTGTTTCGGAGCGGCCCAAGGATTTTAAGAGCAATGGTTGAATAACAGATGCATAGGATTTGATGCGTTTAATGAAGTTGCCTTCTAAGGATAGCCCACGGCACGCTTGCGCCTCTTGTACAGCATGGCTTTCAGCGATGAAGTCAGGTACAAAGCGAAGTGCTGCAGTGAACATAAATGCATATTCATAAGGAATTTTGCATTGTGTTACGAGCGCCGCTGTAAGGTCCTGCAATTTTGTCGTCGCCAATAAGCAGATAAATACAAGTGTCATGGCGAGCATACGCAAGCCAGATACGATAGCAGATGTTACATCACCGCTGCCGAGGAATTGAACGATGCCAAGGAATACGGCAAAGCTAGTTAACGCCACAACGGCCTTACGTTGTTTGATCAGTAAACCTGCAACGAATAAAACGACAAGTTCTACAACGACCAAGGCCAATAGAGATTGCCAGTCGCGCAATAGAATGGCCCACACGGATACAGCGAGGGTCATCAAGATTTTTGTTAACGGTACTAAACGTTCCATATGTCCCTCCTATTTCCCGCTCAACTGAGCCACTAACTTAGATTTCAATTCATCCATGGATTTGCAATAGCCTAGAGATGGTACCGCTAGTGAAAGTTCCACACTTGGCGGTTTCGTAAGGCCTAGGTCTTGCAATTCGTCCGTAGATTTCTTGAATAATTCTTCTGGACTGCCATCGAAGGCAACCGTTTGGTTACCCATGATAAGCGCACGGCTACATTCGCTAGCCATAATTTCCATATCATGTGTAATGAGAAGGATCGTAATGCCTTCTTGATTGAGTTGGCGCAATAACGCTAACAACTCTTTAGTTTCCTTACCATCTTGACCACTTGTTGGTTCGTCGAGGATGAGGATTTTAGATTGCATTGCTAGTGCAGAAGCGATAGCAACACGTTGCTTTTCGCCGCGGCGCAATGTTGGAGGATACGCATCACGCAAGTGAGCGATACCTGTGCGTTCCAACACTTCGTCGACGATTTGTTTCACTTCGGATTTACTGCGGCCCAAAGACTCAGGGCCAAAAGCAACCTCTGTCGCTACAGTAGGTCTGAACATTTGGCGATCCGGTTGTTGGAATACATAACCGATAAATTGACCACGTTTAGATGGTGGCATAGATGTAATATCTGTGCCGTTATAGTACATGCGGCCTTCACTAGCCTTTTCAAGACCTACGAGCAAACGAGTGATTGTCGTTTTACCACAACCATTACGACCGCCGATAGCGATATATTCGCCGCCTTCGATGGTGAAAGTCACATCTCGGAAGATGTCTACGGATGGCACATAGCCAAAGCGGATATTTTCAACCTTAAGCATGAGCGCCACCGTCCTTTCCTTGTACATCATCAACGCGTTGAATTGGTTGTTTATGTTCTACTGTATTTGTTTGATTAGCTGGAGACTTGCTTTCACCATGGACCTCATTTTGAATAGCGTGAGCCATTTCAATTTGATGCAAGCCCTTAATCGCAGACTCGATGCTGAGCCAAGGTTCATCACTATGGTAACCCGCTTGTTCAAGCTCCATGTACGTTGTGAACACAGATGGCAATGCATCTACGTGAATATTGTGTTCGTACATGTAACGAAGTGTAGTCGGTACATCCGCATCACATGCGATAGAGCCATCCACCATCAGAGCCATGCGGTTCGCGTACGGCAATACAGCATGCAAGTCATGGTCGATAACAACAACGGTAATACCGTGTTTTTGGTTTAAATCACCTACGAGGCGATATAATTCGGCAGTCCCATCTGGATCGAGGGAGCTTGTTGGTTCATCAAGGACAAGAACTGTTGGGTTCGTAGCCAATACGGAAGCGATGGCCAAACGTTGACGTTGACCACCAGACAAGCTTGTAATCTTACGGTCTTCTAAGCCTACAAGACCAACTTGCTTAAATACCTCTTCGGAACGAGCTTTGATAGTTTCACGGTCATAACCACGGTTTTCCATAGCAAAGGCAACTTCTTCACGAACTGTCATCGTAACGAGTTGCGTATCGTAATCGGCAAGAACAACACCGATATGGTTTGCAAGCTCTGGAATTTCCATTTGCGTAGTCGCTTTACCATCTACAAAGACCATGCCTTCAAGACGGCCACCGTAGAATTTAGGTACCGCCCCTACCATAGCCATGCAAAGAGTACTTTTACCACAACCTGCAGGACCAGTCACAACGAGGAAGTCCCCATCATGTACGTCGAGATTGATGTTTTCAAGAGACGGTGTAGTCGCCTTTGGATGGTAGTAATTTACGTGCTCAATAGAAATTTTAGCTTGGCGCTCAGGCAAGATTGTCATATGACTATGGTCAGACGTCAATTGATCCGCACTTGGCAACATGCCGCGTTTAGAGAATAAACGTTGCGCCGGAATGTATAAAATTGGCGTAATAGCGCCATTCAAAGCACCTACGATAAGTACCAATGGCCACATGCCGTACATGTATACATTATTAGGCAAACCAAGCACTTGCCATAAGAGGGTAACGAAGATACCACCAGATACAACAGTCGCTAAGAAACCAGATACGATTGGTGTTAAATCGAAACCACCGATCTTACGGAACTTCATAGACAACATTGCACGTGTTACGAGAGCTGCCGTCAACGCACCACCTGGTTCAGACAACAAGTTACCATAAGGAAATGCTGACTTAGACGTCAATACGTTAATGAGGGCCGCTACAAGGCCAATCCCCAATGTTTGGCTCAAACTAGGACGTGTCAATAAAATAGCTACGCAGTACGTAGCAATTGTCCAGTTCGGCGTTACCCCAGCCACACTAGGGCTCACCAAATGCAATATCGTGCCCAATGCGAGCATCAATGTGCTGACAGTAACCCATCTAAACTGGCCACCCTGCACATGCGTGTACACAAGATCTTGAATCCGTTCCATAAATAGCCTCTTTTCTAAAAATGAATATATAGTGTCTATTGTAACATTCTTCAGAGATTTGTGAAAGGCAAGATACTATTATAGATAGTATGTTTATCATATGATAAAAAGCACCATCTATTAACGATGGTGCTTTTAAGAACTAATGTACTTCATCTAATAGTATTCTAAGATAATCACGTCTACTGTTTAATATTCTATCAATATAGATAGTCCGGTCTAAATAACGATAAAAACTTAAATAATTATGACAAAGTAAATATCTGTATTCAATTTTGCTTTCTAGATTAATCAATAATCGCTGCCCCATTTCTGGAAATATACTCAACGAGTCATTCGTAGTCACTATATCCGAAACGGTTTTCTTAGCTAACTCAATATCACCGGTTTCTTCTTCTATAAAAGATTTTATTTCTAGCAAATCTTCTCGTGCTTTTGGTGCATAGCTAATTTGATTATTCATAATCAAATCCCCAATTCACTCTTTAGTTGCTCTGATGAAATCCAGCCTTCTTCTTCACCAGATTTACGACCGGTCTCTAAAGCCCCCATAAGTTTTATAGTAGCCATTACACGTTCATAATCTTGAATATCCATAATTGCATACCTACCTCTACCTGTC
>NZ_DXLG01000100.1 GCF_019414865.1 Veillonella sp. | reverse complement strand
CTATTGGGTTGGCGTGAGTTTGTTTTACTAGGTAAAGCTAAACATGTGCGTATGTCCATTTTATGGGGCTATATTAGTATTTTATTATTGATGATTGCCTTTGCATGTCATCAGTATATTCTAGCAATAGCTATATTAGTATTGAGTTTATCAGCCAATTATATGTTATGTACATTTGGTGAAAATAAATACTCTTTAGCTAGTGTTTCATTTAGTGTATTTGGCTTATTATATGTTGGTATTGGCATGATTTCTTTGCTCATGATTCGTCATGACTCTATATACATGTCTCTATCAATGCCATTTGAATTATATAATTGGGGAACAATTACTCTTTGGCTAGTATTATTTACAACATGGGCTAGTGATACTTTTGCTTATTTTGCTGGTCGTGCCTTTGGTAAACGTAAAATTGTTCCATCTATTAGTCCTAATAAAACACTAGAAGGTTTTATTGGTGGCTTTATCGGCTGTATTATTACAGGCGCTGTATTTTCGTATATCGTAGGCATTCCATGGTGGATGGGCATTCATGTTGGTATGATTAGCGGTATACTTGCACCATTAGGTGATTTATTTGAATCAAAGATTAAACGATTATGTAATGTGAAAGATTCTGGTACTTTACTACCAGGTCATGGTGGTGTATTGGATCGTTTTGATAGTTTATTATTTGCGGCTCCTATTACATTGATATACATATTACTCTTTTCGTACTAATCTAATAGAGGTAAGCTTATGAAATACCTAAGTATTATTGGCAGTACTGGCTCAATCGGTACACAGACACTAGATGTAGTGTCCCAACATCCAGATCAATTCAAGGTGGTTGCCTTAGTGGCACATCATAATATTGACCTCTTAGAACAACAAATTAAAGAATATCAGCCATTAGTAGCTGGATTAGTTGATGAAAATGCTTTTAAAGAGCTACAAGGCCGCTATACAGGTCATACAAAACTTGTAGGTGGCAAGGAAGCGCTCATTGCGGCAGCAACAATTCAAGAAGCTACTATGGTTGTAACTGCTATTGTAGGTGCTGCTGGTATTGAACCTACTGTGGAGGCCATCAAAAAAGGTAAGACCATTGGTCTTGCTAATAAAGAAACATTAGTGGCCGGTGGCCCATTGATTACATCCTTAGCGAATGAGTATGGCGTACAAATTTTACCTATTGATAGTGAGCACAGTGCTATTTTCCAATGCTTAGAAGGACAAGCTCGCGATAATGTTGATTCTTTAATCGTTACAGCTTCTGGTGGTCCTTTACGGACTTGGGATTCCAACAAGATTCAAACTGCCACAGCTGCAGATTGCTTGCGACATCCAACTTGGAATATGGGCAATAAGATTACTATCGACTCTGCATCTCTATTTAACAAGGGCTTAGAGGTAATCGAAGCTCATTGGCTTTTTGGTTTTGATTTTGATCATATTGATGTTGTGGTACATCCTCAAAGTATCGTTCATTCTATGATACGCATGAAAGATGGGGCTATATTAGCTCAAATGGGGAATCCAGATATGCGCGAGCCTATTCAATATGCTTTGACATATCCAAAACGTGAAGTTTTAAGTATGAATCATCTTGATTTTACTAAAGCCTTACAATTAGAGTTTTTACCACCACGATATGATGATTTCCCGGCTCTTCGTCTTGCTTATGAAGTGGGCCGATCAAGCGGTTTTAAACCAGCCGTATTTAATGCTGCAAACGAAACAGCAGTTTATGCATTTTTAGATGATAAAATCGCCTTTGGTGATATTTACAAAGTCGTTACATCAGTTCTAGAATCTATGGGACCTGAAGATGACTTTACGTTAGACAATTTATTAGCTATCGATAGATGGGCTCGTGAAAAGGCTACATCATTGATGGTATAGGAGTATATATGACAACGGCATTAGCCACAATATTTGTATTTGGTTTAATCGTGTTTATTCATGAGTTAGGCCATTTTATTACAGCAAAAATGTCGGGCATGCAAGTAGATGAATTCGCCATAGGTTTTGGACCGGCCATATTTAAAGTTCAAAAAGGGGAAACCTTATATTCTATTCGTATCATTCCTCTTGGTGGTTTTAATCGTATTGCTGGCATGAGTCCTGACGAGCCGTTAAATGAACGGTCATTTTATACTAAACCTGCATGGAAGAAATTTATTGTTATTTCTGCAGGGGCAGTATTCAATTTTTTATTGGCCATTGTTTTATTCTTTGGCCTCAATGCAACAGTAGGTAATCTTACCTATACAAATGATCCTGTTATTGGTAATATCATCCCTGGTAGTGCCGCTGAACAAGCTCATTTACAATCAAATGATAGAATTCTTACTATTGATGGTAAAAAGATTTCAACGTGGGATGAAATCCGTCCTAGCTTACAAGGTACTGCCAACCATGGTGTTACCGTTGTGGTAGATCGAGATGGAGAAACTGTAGAAACTACAGTGATTCCAAAAATGGAACAAGATAGTCCTAAAATTGGTATTTATCCTAGTTTTACACGAGAAAGTTATAGCATAGGCGAGTCTTTCAGTCTAGCTGTTACTCGTACAGGTCAAACAATTGTTGCAATGCTAAGTGGCTTATATGATATGATTCGCGGTACACAAGCTGCAGAATTATCCGGTCCAGTAGGTATTTCACAAATGGCTGGCACTATTGCACAATCTGGTTTTGCACCACTTTTGAGCTTTGCTGCATTCTTAAGTATTAACTTAGGGGTTATCAATCTTTTACCATTACCTGTATTAGATGGTGGTCATTTAATTATTATTTTGGCTGAAGCAATTACAGGTCGTAAATTACCTGCTAAGGCACTAATGTATATTCAAATGGTTGGTGTTGCTTTAATGGTAGCATTATTCTTATATGTAACGACTCAGGATATATTCCGATTACTATAAGATAGATGGGAGATTACAATGATTGTACGTAAACCAACAAATGGTATCTATGTAGGTACAGTTAAAATTGGTGATTATGCACCGGTAAGCATTCAATCTATGATTACTACAGATCCGGTTCATACGGAAAAGGCTATAGCTGAAATAAATCGTTTAGCTGAGGCTGGTTGTGAACTAGTACGTGTTGCAGTTCCTACTATGGCTTCTGCTAAAGCTTTAAAAGCAGTTCGTGCTGGTATTGATATTCCTTTAATTGCTGATATTCATTTCGACTATAAATTAGCGTTAGAAGCTATCGAGAATAATGTTGATGGATTGCGTATTAATCCAGGAAACATCGGCGGTGAGGATAAGGTATTGGCAGTTATTGAAAAAGCTAAACCTAAACAAATTCCGATTCGTATTGGCGTTAATGCAGGGTCTTTACCAAAGCATATCCTCGATGCACATGGAGGTCATCCTACAGCTGATGGCATGGTGGAAACTGCATTAGAACATGTCCGAATTCTCGAAAAGCTCGACTACCGTCAAATGAAATTATCTATTAAAGCAACGGAAGTTCCTTTAATGGTAGAAGCCTATCGTAAGTTATCCGATAAGATTCCTTATCCATTGCATTTAGGTGTTACTGAAGCTGGTACGATAAAACAAGGTACTATTAAGTCTGCTATGGGCATTGGTGCTTTATTATTAGACGGTATCGGTGATACTTTACGTGTATCCTTAACAGGTGATCCCATACATGAAATTGAAGTAGGTCGAAGTATTTTGAGTAATTTAGGATTACGAAACTTTGGAGCTACAATGATTTCCTGTCCTACTTGCGGTCGATGCCAAGTGAACTTATTTGATATGGCAGGGATTGTAGAGGAACGTTTAGCATCCATTAAAGCACCTATTAAAGTAGCTGTTATGGGTTGTGTCGTAAATGGGCCTGGTGAGGCTCGTGAGGCTGATTTCGGCATTGCTGGTGGTAATGGACAAGGTATTGTCTTCCGTAAAGGGGAAGTTATCAAGACTGTGCCAGAAGCTGAATTAGTAGATACATTATTTAGAGAAATTGATCAATATTTAGAAAACTTAGATGAGGAGTCTTTATGTTAGCCACTAAATTATATGCACCTACATTGCGTGAAGTTCCATCTGACGCTGATGTAGTTAGCCAACAGCTTATGCTTCGCGCTGGTTTTATGCGCAAAACTGCAAATGGTTTATATAGCTTTTTACCATTAGGTTGGAGAAGTATCAAAAAAATCGAAGCTATTGTACGTGAAGAAATGGATCGTGCTAGTGCTCAAGAAATCATGATGCCTATTTTACAACCTGCTGAAATTTGGAAAGAATCTGGCCGTTGGAATGCATATGGCGCTGAAATGATGCGTATTAATGATCGTCATGATAATGAATTCTGTTTAGGACCAACTCATGAAGAGATGATTACTACACTTGTTAAAAATGAGATCAATTCATATCGTCAATTACCAGTAAATTTATATCAAATTCAAAGTAAATTCCGTGATGAACGTCGTCCGCGTTATGGTTTAATGCGCAGTCGCGAATTCATTATGAAAGATGCATACTCTTTTGATGTGGATGAAGCTGGTTTAGATGAATCTTATAAATCTATGTATGATGCATATACACGTATTTTCACGCGTTGTGGTCTTACATTCCGTCCGGTAGAAGCTGACAGCGGTGCTATCGGGGGTAGTGGCACACATGAGTTTATGGCAATCGCAGAAGCTGGTGAAGCTGATATTGTGTATTGCACAAAATGTGACTATGCTGCCAATATTGAAATTGGTAAACCTGGTATTATGAAACAGGAAGAAGAAGCACTTCAAGAGTTATCTGTTGTGGACACTCCAAATGCAAGTACTATTGAAGCTGTTGCAGAAATGCTTAATTTACCATTACATAAAACGATTAAAGCTGTAGTATTTTCTATTGATGGTAAAGTTGTGTTAGCTATTGTTCGCGGTGACCATGAAGTAAATGAAGTAGCAGTGCAACATGCTGTACTTGGTTCCGTAGAGCCTGAAATGGCTACACCAGAAGAATTGGAAAAAGTAGGTTTAACAGCTGGCTTTATTAGTCCTGTTGGGTTAAAACAAACAGAAGAGTTTGCTATTGTTGTGGATGAATCTGTTATGGAAACGTACAATGTTTGTGGTGGTGCAAACAAGAAAGATGCTCACTATATTAACATTAACCCTAAACGTGACTTTAATGTAGAAGATATTATTGTTGCACCAATTCGTTTAATAACAGATGACGATGTTTGTCCAACTTGTGGTGGTACATTAGAACATGCTAAAGGTATTGAAGTAGGTCAAGTATTTAAATTGGGTACAAAATACTCTGAAGCTTTACAAGCTACATTCTTAGATCAAAATGGTCGCCCTAATCCAATGATTATGGGGTGCTATGGTATTGGTGTATCTCGTACATTAGCTGCAGCTATTGAGCAGTACCACGATGAAAATGGTATCATTTGGCCACGTGCTATTGCTCCATTTGAAGCCGTTATTGTACCTATTAATGCAAAAGATGAAGCTTTGATGTCTACAAGTCAAACAATTTATACTGCATTACAAGATGCAGGTGTAGATGTGTTACTTGATGATCGTAAGGATCGAGCTGGTGTAAAATTCAAAGATGCTGATTTAATTGGCTATCCACTTCGAATTACAGTAAGTAAAAATACACTTGAAAATAATGAAGTAGAAATTCAAATCCGTAAGTCTGGTGAAGCGATTACATGTGCAATCGATTCTGTAGCGACTAAGGTTACTGAATTACTTCAAGATTTATAATTAAATTGCGATTCTAGTGAATACTCATTAGGGTCGCAATTTTTCTATCTCATCTTGAATAAATTAGCTAAATCAGTCATAATTAAAAGATAGGATAATTGTAATGGGAGGTGCTCTATGCTTGTTGATTTTCACATGCATTCTATCTATTCTGATGGAGTTAAAAGTCCAGAAGAATTATTACGTCATGCTTTAGATTGTAATCTATCTATGAT
>NZ_DXLG01000010.1 GCF_019414865.1 Veillonella sp. | reverse complement strand
ATGTATACATGTAAAAAAGCCTGTAAAAACAGGCTTTTTCAGTATTATATAAATGTATTAAAATTCATCATTCAACACTATGTATGAATTTCATCATTTATTCATCTTAAACATTGGTTGTAAACGCTCAATGACGGTCATCGATTCCTTGTGTTCTCGAGCAATAGCTTCTTTCATAAGTTCCTCTTGAGCAGAAATTGGATGTTCTCTATCATTAATTTTACGATACGAGCCATCTGCTCTCATAATATGAGCTTTTAAGGTATCTTCTAAATATAAATCTAAAATACCTTTAACGCGCTCCTTATGACATTTATCTTCAATAGGAATCATAAGTTCTACACGTTCATTTAAATTCCGTGGCATCCAGTCTGCACTAGATAGGAATAGACTTTCATTTCCCCCATTACGGAAATAAAATAAACGATGATGTTCTAAAAAACGCCCTACGACGGAACGAACCGTTATATTATCACTTACTCCAGCAATGCCAGGTCGAAGTGTACAGATACCACGAACGATGAGATCAATGCGAACACCTGCAGCAGAAGCTTCATAGAGTTTAGCGATGACTTCTTTATCGAGCAAGGAATTCATTTTGCCAATGATATAAGCCTCTTCTCCCTGTTTTGCAAATTCAATTTCACGGTCAATCAATTCCATTATCTTTTCCCGTAAATTTAAAGGGGCTACAATAAATTTATTCCAAATTGGAGGATCAGAATAGCCGGAAATTAAATTAAAGAAGCGAGATGCATCGTCGCCATATTCGTCATTACATGTGAATATGCCACAGTCCGTATACATTCGTGCTGTCTTGCCATTATAGTTACCTGTAGCTAGGTGAACATAACGTCTAATACCGGCATCTTCCCTGCGAACAACCATGGTAATCTTGGAGTGAGTTTTAAGACCTTTCAAACCATAAATAACATGACAGCCAGCCTTTTCTAAGCGGCGTGCCATATGAATATTATTTTCTTCATCAAACCGTGCTTTAACCTCCATAAGTACGGTTACTTGCTTGCCATTATCGGCCGCTTTTATAAGTGAAGCTATAATAGGCGAATCGCCACTGACGCGATATAAAGTTTGTTTAATAGCCAATACATCTGGATCCGTAGCTGCTTGTGCTATAAATTGTTCTACCACCGCAAAAGACTCAAAGGGATGGTGAACAAATAAGTCTTGCTTTCCAATAACAGAGAATAGACTTTCCCCTTCATGATCTACTAATTCACTAGGAAGTTTAGGTTCAAATGGAGCATAACGAAGATGATCTAGACCTGGATAGTTACAGAAATCAAAATACATACGACAATCAAGATGACCATCTATACGATATACATCCTTTGGCTCTAATTCAACACTGGTGAGTACAAAGTCTAACAGATTATCCTTTACATCACCACAAACCTCTAATCGTACCGCATCACCACGACGTCGACGACGCAAAGATGCTTCTACCTCAGAAAGCAAATCTGTTGCTTCTTCTTCATCAATTTCCAAATCCGCATCACGAGTTATACGGAACACCATAAAATCTTCTATACCATAACCTTGGAAGAATTGAGTCGCATAATAGGTAATCACATCCTCCAAATATACAAAGCGATGCTCTTTATTGCTACGGCTAGGTATTTCAATGATACGATTTAGTACAGACGGAATTGGTAAGATTGCAATTTTATAATCTTTTGTACCATCCGGCAATACTTGAAAAATACGTACAATAGCATTGATGGTATGGTTTGTTAAAAATGGAAATGGATGTCCAGAGTCAACGGCTAGAGGCGTTACAACAGGGTAGATATGTTCTTCAAAATAGTGACGTAACCAAGCCTTTGATTTTACGTCTAACTGATCTGGATAGGTAAAATAAAATCCATGAGATTCTAATTCACACAATACATTCTTTAGATATGTACTTTGCATCGATACGAGGCGCTGTACAGACTCATCAATAGCCTTTAACTGTGCCTTAGCATCCATATGAGCCGCATCGTACTTAACAATACCATTGACCACTTGATGACGTAACCCGGCTACGCGAATCATAAAGAACTCATCTAAATTAGAGCTAGCAATAGCAATAAATCGAAGTCGTTCTAATAGAGGAGTATTGGTATCAATAGACTCTAATAAAACGCGCTGATTAAACTTTAACCAAGATAATTCACGGTTAAAATAATACTTTGCATTACTGAACATGACGATCCCCTCCCCTAACTAGTACGATTTCCATACCAAATACCTCTGTAAAGTATTCCGAATCACGGTCAAAGGTCCACCATTCTAATGAAATATCCTCATTAGTACGACAGAATACATAAAGTACATTATCTCGCTCTTCTAATGTTACTTCAGAGATTTTTTGGTTACTACCTGCATCAAGTGCACAAGCGACCCGAATGATGGCTACCAGCTTGGTAACTTGAATTTTTTGTAACTCTGTTAATGCATTGAAATATGCATCGTCATCATTTGGCGTTCCCTTGTAGTGGTAATATACAACATTAGCAACTACTTGTTTTTCTTCTTCTGAAAGCCCAAATATATCGGTCCCCATTACAATATGATACGCATGCTCCCCATGATTTCGTAAATTCACAAACTTACCGACAGAGCAAAGGATAGCTGCGATACGACATAGATAGCCCCACCGCTCTGGTAATCCTTTATGTCGCAATGCTTTACAGAATAAAGAGCTAAATTTCTCTACCTCGGCATCATGAATTCGGTCAGTATGATATCTTGCGGCAACAGCACGTGCTAACTGTGCATTTTGTTCGCGCAATTGATACATAAATGGATTATTCTCGGTTTCCACACCGTAGAACCAACTAATGCCTTGAGAGAATGAAAAGCTACTGAAAATTAATGATTTAGGCTCTATGGCTGTAATGATTTCATTAAATAAAATCATGGTAGGCATTAAAATATTGGCCTTATATTCAGGTAATTTATAACGATTCATCAACTTGGTAGCTGTCACACCGTCAAAAGAATTGATAAGCCCTTTAAATCGTTCTGGCTCAATAGTAATAATGTCTTCTTTATTATTTTCTTGTCCCATTAAATGAGTCATATATTGCGCCTCATCACCAGATAAGACGATACTATTAATATTGAAAGTTTGTAATTCTTCACGAAGAGGGCCAATCATACGATGTAAGTATTCTGTAATAGCCCTTGGGAATGATATGGAAGATCGTTGATTTCGATTAAATGACTCCATAACCCGTAAGGACCCACTATGCATATTGCGTTGGAACAATAAATTCTCACCACGCCAAACCGTTAAGCCTACCCCACCAGATGTAATATCCAAGAATAATGTTGCCTTAGTAGGATCTGTCAGTTTATATTGATGCGTCATCTTGTAATATAACAAAGCATATTTGTAATATACCTCTTTCGGCATATCGATGACCTCAACGCGCATCCCCGTTTGAATATAGATTTGATCTAGAATACTACGACGATTAGCGGCTTCGCGTATTACGGTCGTACCATATAGTTTAGAACGACTCACGCCATAATCTGCCATTAATTGCTTATAACCTTTTAAAATATGACAGATTTCTTCAATTGTTTTAAAGCTCAAGCGAGATGTTTGAAATAATTCTTCCCCAAAGGTTACCTCCCGCGCCGCATAATCTATAACACGTACATCATCTATGCCTTTATATTCTAATATGGTAATACTCATGCTACTGGATCCCACATGTAGTACTGCATATCGTAATGTTTTTGGTAATGCCATTATGTCTCCTTACGAGATTCATGCCATTCTATTTCTAAGGATTTCTCGAATTCTTTTTTAAATGATTTTGAAAGTTTTTCTACCGCCGTTCTAGTGACACTCACATCGCGTCCTTCTAAATAGAACACTTTTATGACTACACTAGTGTATTTAATATTTACCTCTAACTGTTTGATAAATTGTTCATGGCTTTCATCAAGAGCCTCTGCAATCGCTAAAATAATAGAAAGCTTTTGACCTAATGAGCGTTGTTCTTGATCTAACAATTTACCATATAAGAAATTCTTATATTCCTTTGGCGTCAATCCATGAGAATTCATGACTAAAAATGCACTAAACGCCTGTTCAACATGAGAAATCCCATATAAATTACTATTGACGAGCATATAGCAGCCATGACGAGCATGACTATAATAATTAACTCGTTTACCTATATCATGCAACAGTCCCGCTGCAATCAAACATCGTCTAAAATTCTTATCGGCCTTATGGAGTGGCTCTAATGCATCATATAAAGTAGTAGCTAATTTCGTAATATACTTAGCATGCACGAGCTCATGCTTTGTCATACCTAATAGTACATTCTCTGCAGAATGAACTAGAATATCATCGATTATAGAATTTCCGCCTAAATAGTACTCACCGTAATAATCGTAGAATAAACCTTCACGCAAACCACAACCGCCCACAACAAGAGTCTTTGTATTAACATAATTAAAAAGCTCATCCACAATAGTAAGTCCTGCAATAATTATGTCGGCACGCTCAGATGATAGGCCACTAATTTTTTTACGGGCCTCTAAGGATTTACCCTTTACATCTTCTAAGATTTCGTGAAATCTATGATATGGTAACTCATAGTTATGTAGTTTCGTAATGGGATATGATAACTTACGTTGATCTATTTTTGCAATATTACGAGCTGTACCGCCAATACCTAATAGAGGAAGCTTCACATTATGAAGCCAATAATGTTCCTTAATGGTTTTCTTTACAGCCTTCGTCATTTTTTCTAGTTCTTTAGGGGTATACTCATCGCCCTTTTGATAGGTTCCAGTTAAGGTAAGTGCCCCTATAGGTAGACTAACAGCTTTCACAATATGTCGATTTTTTACTAGCGTTACCTCTGTACTAGCACCGCCTAAGTCAAAAATAATAAAATCTTTAAGGCCAATCGTGTTGATAACCCCAAGGAATCCAAGGCGCGCCTCTTCTTCACCAGCAATACATTCTAAATCTAGACCTGTTCGTTCTTTTACGGCTTTAATAAAAGCATCCCCATTTTTAGCTAGACGTACTGCAGCCGTAGCAACAGCTTTTATGGTATCTACCTCCATAGCGTCAGCCATATGAACAAAGCCTTTTAAAGCACGCAGAGAGCGCTCCATTGCCTCATTTGTTAACTCATGAGTGCCCCACATATTTTCACTTAAGCGGACACTCTCTTTTTCTTGATATATGAGACGATAACTACCGGTCTTAGAAATCTCATAAATGACAAAACGAACGGAGTTGGATCCTAAATCTATAAATGCAATACGTTTCATGCTACTAACCTCGACTTACTATAGTTCAGTATGAATATACTTTAGTATACCATAGAAAAACGCGATTCTCACCGCTAAGGGAGAATCGCGTTTTATAATGTATGATTCTAACGATTCTGAATAGATATCTAAGAATTAGAACAATGCCATTAGACGTTTACAATATTTTATTTACCCGCATTTATGTTGATTAACATCAAAATTATTCAATACCAAATACACGTTTACCATTATTATAGGTAATCTCACAGAACTCATCTACATCCATACCTTTAAGGCCAGCAATTTCCTCTGCTACAAACTGAGTCTTGCTTGGGTCATTGCGACGGCCTCTAAATGGTGGTGGTGTCAAATATGGGGAATCTGTTTCAATAAGAATTCGATCTAACGGTACTTGTTTAGCTACTTCTTTAAGATTTGTAGATTTAGGGAATACTACAGGACCCGCAAATGATATGTAGAATCCCAATTTAATAGCTTCTTTTGCCATTTCCCAGCTACCAGAATAGCAGTGGAAAATGCCCCAATTATCCTTACCTTCATTGCGCAAGATATTCATAATATCGCCATGTGCATCGCGGTCATGAATGATAATTGGTAAATCTACTTCACGAGCAAGCTCTAATTGACGAATGAATACGCGTTTCTGTGTTTCACGGTCAGAAAAATCATAGTAATAATCTAAGCCAATTTCACCGATTGCACGTACTTTATCATTATTAAGGGCTTGATCCTTATAGAACTCATAGTCTTCTTCTGTAAAATCTTTAGACTCATGAGGATGTGTACCTACAGCGGCATATAAACGATCATACTGTTCCGCCAAAGCTAGTCCTGATTCAACAGTACCTCGGTCGACCCCTGGAATCATAATGTATTCTACGCCTGCATCAAAGCAAGCTTGTAACATCTCATCACGGTCGTTGTCAAAACGACCGTCATTTACATGAGCATGCGAATCAAAGAGTTTCATTATTTAACCACACTTCCTGCTGGTAAAGATTCGATATTGGTTACTTCTAAATGTTCTTCCCAATCAGATGCAGATAGAATCATGCCATAAGACTCAATGCCCATCATCTTCTTAGGAGCCAAGTTAGCCAAGTAAATTACCTTTTTACCAACCATAGCTTCTGGTTCATAATATTGAGAGATACCGCTTAATACTGTGCGTTCTTCAATGCCGATATCCAATACGAATTTCAATAATTTCTTGGACTTAGGTACCTTTTCACAGCTTACAACTTTTGCTACACGAAGATCTAATTTTTCAAAATCATCGTACGTAATATTTTCTTTTAATGGTGGAATATTAGATGTGTCTACAGCTTCTTCAATCTTCTCTTCCACAACAACTTCTACCATTTCAGGAATTTCAAAACGTGGATAAATAGGATCACCTTTTACAACTTTTGTACCTGTTGGAATTAAGCCCCAGACTTTTGCATCCTCAAGAGTAGCATCTGTAAAGCCTACAAGTCCTAATTGGTCCCAGATTTTTGGAGCACCTACAGGGATGACAGGGCTTACTAAGATTGCAATGATACGCAATGCTTCTGCCAAGTGATACATAGCAGATTGTAAGCGTTCTTTATCATGAGCATCTTCAGATTTAGCCAATACCCAAGGCATTGTTTCATCAATGTATTTATTCATGCGACCAATAAAGGCCCATACGGATTTAATCGCTTTATTAAGCTCCATATTTTCCATAGCCGCTTCAAAATCTTTTGCAGTTTGAACAGCTAATGTGGATACATCACGGTCCAAATCGTCCATATCATCGCATTTTGTAATCACACCACCATGGTATTTTTCAATCATCGCAATGGTACGGTTCAACAAATTACCCAAATCATTAGATAAATCTGCATTAATTTTTGTCACAAAGTTAGGCAATGTAAAGTTACCATCATTACCGAGCGTAATTTCACTTAATAAATAGTAACGCAAGGAGTCTGCCCCATATGTATCAATCAATGGAATAGGATCGATAACATTACCTAAGGATTTACTCATTTTTGTGCCATCAACGATCATCCAACCGTGTCCAAATACCTTTTTAGGTAATGGCAACTCAAGACTCATGAGCATCATAGGCCAAATAATTGTATGAAAACGTACAATCTCTTTACCTACTAAGTGAAGATCTGCTGGCCAGTATTTTTTATATAATTCACCATCACCATCAAATGGAGAAAGTGCACTAATATAGTTTACCAATGCATCGAACCAAACATATACGACATGTTTAGGATCAAATGGTACCTTGATACCCCAGTCAAAGGATGTACGAGATACAGCTAAATCTTCAAGTCCTTGTTTTACGAATTGGATCATTTCGTTACGACGAGATTCAGGTTGAATAAAATCAGGGTTTTCTTCGATAAACTTCAACCATTGATCTGTATATTTAGCGAGTTTAAAGAAGTAGCTTTCCTCTTTAACCTTTTCTACAGGACGACCACAATCTGGGCATGTATGATTTTCACCTAGCTTTTGCTCAGTCCAGAATGTTTCACAAGGTGTACAATACCAACCTTCATACTCAGCCTTGTAAATATCGCCTTTTTCATACGCTTTAGTGAAAAGCTCTTGTACTACCTTCTCATGGCGTTCATCAGTAGTACGAATGAAGTCATCGTTGGAAATATGCATTTTTTCCCACAATGCTTTAAAGCCGTTTACGATATTTGTAGTATATTCAAGAGGTGTAATACCTTGTGCTTCTGCAGCGCGTTGAATTTTTTGACCGTGTTCATCAGAACCAGTTAAGAAACGCACATCATAGCCAGCTAAGCGTTTAAAGCGCGCAATTGTATCGGCTACAGATGTACAATAGGTATGACCAATGTGCAACTTAGCACTTGGATAATAAATAGGTGTCGTAATATAATACGTTTTTTTTGTGTCTCCCATGATGAGTCTCCTTCTAACCTTCGAATGGGAAGGTTTAACGTTCTACAATATTATATACATCCCGGCGGGAAACGTTAAAACGTTTTGCCACCTGGCGAATTGCTTCTTTCTTAGGTATCCCTGTATCTACAAGGGCTTGTACAGCATCTACATACGATACTGGTTCATCCGAAACTTCACCAGTATCGGACTCAATCGTATCAGCGCCACCTACGATGAGAACAAATTCCCCTTTATAGGTGAGCTGATTCAAATCATTTACAAGGTTTTCCAAATCGGTGCGCACAAAGGTTTCAAACTTCTTCGTTAATTCTCTTGCCACCGTTATGGACCGATTGCCAAAGGATTCATACATATCTTGTAAGACCTCTTGCAATCGATGGGGTGCTTCGTAAAACATCAAGGTGCCCGTTACTTGTGAAAGTCGTTGTAATTCTTCAACTCGATGTTTCCCCCGCTTCGGTAAGAACCCTGCAAAGGTAAAGGATTTAGTATCTAAGCCAGATGCGATGAGTGCGGTCAGTGCCGCATTAGCACCAGGCAAGGGCACTACGGTTATGCCTTTTTCAATAGCCTTCGTTACTAGGTCAGCCCCAGGATCAGATATAGCAGGCATGCCCGCATCACTAACGCAGGCAATGGACTGGCCTTCTAATAAAAGCTCCATAATATAAGCACCCTTTTCTTCCTTATTATGTTCATGATACGAAATCAAAGGCTTCTTAATATCAAAATGTTTTAATAATATACCTGTATGACGCGTATCTTCGGCAGCGATAGCATCTACTTCGCCCAAGATACGAACTGCGCGATACGTCATATCTTCTAAATTACCAATCGGGGTAGGCACCAAGTATAAGGTGCCCCATTCGTTATCGTTCATACCAAGAGGACACCTCCTTTGTGTACACATTTGGTTTCTCATAAACGATGAGTGGTGGTTCTAATACAAGGCCAGCTTTACCTTGATAGAGAGCCTCTATTAGCACAAGTTTCGCCGGTTTATCTACCAAGCCGTGGATAAACCGAATGCGCTTAGCTTGAAAGTTAGCGGCTTCCAGTTCATGTAGCACATATTGGAGGCGACTAGCACTATAAATCATCCACAAGCGCCCCTTGCACTTAATAAAGGACTGTACAGCCTTCAAAACATCTTCTAAGGTTGTATGTTCATCATGAAGTGCTACAGTCCGCTCTTCAGATGTAGGCTTTGCACCGCTTTCACAGTCATAAAAAGGGGGATTTACAATAACGCCGTCAAAGGGCTTATCTTGGATATCTCGATACGACATATGGCGATAATCGCCGCACAACATAGATACTGTACGACCTTTGTCATTATGTTCTACACTGCGCTGAGCTAACTTGATAAGGGTTTCGTTAATATCAATACCCGTTATATGACCCGCTCCTAGGGATGTGCCTATAAGTGGCATAACACCTGTTCCCGTGCCAAGGTCAACATAGGATTTACGACCATTGAAACGGCAAAAGTGAATGAGTGCAATGGCATCAAAGGAAAAGCGAAACATATCCGTCCGTTGATAAATTTGTAAGCCATCGATAATTAAATCATCAAGTCGTTCTTGATCATTCATCAGGCAATGCCACCTCGGACCATTTCAAATCGATAGTACGGCCTGCTTCGAGCTGTACCTTCACTGTATGTTTATGGTGATTTACCTTTAAGACCTTACCAATACCTTCATCGGTAACGACCTCTTTACCAATCCCAGGAGGTGCTACATCTTGAGGAGCTTGAGGTCGTTCCTTCTTAACATATAGGTCGCCACCCTTTTTATATAAATCATCTTCATAGTTAAGGCAGCACATCAAGCGACCACATACACCAGAAATTTTCGTAGGATTTAGGCTCAAATTTTGATCCTTAGCCATGCGAATAGAAACTGGTGTGAAATCACCTAAGAAATTAGAACAGCATAACGGTCGACCACAAGCGCCGATACCATTTAGAACCTTAGCCTCATCTCGAACGCCTACTTGGCGTAACTCAATACGTGTTCTAAATACGGTGGCTAAATCCTTAACAAGCTCACGGAAGTCGATACGACCATCCGCTGTAAAGAAGAATATAATTTTATTCATATCAAATGTGTATTCCACATTGATAAGTTTCATAGGTAACTTACGTTTACCAATTTTTTCGAGACAAATTTCAAAGGCTTTTTCTTCCCGTTCTTTATTCTTCTCGATTTGTTTTAAATCTTTTGGTGTTGCCTTTCTAATAACAGGCTTAACAGGAGCTACAACAGTGTCTTCAAAGACCTCTTTAGGTCCGATCACAACAGTACCGTATTCGACGCCACGTGCCGTCTCAACGATAACCCCATCACCAACGGATAGTTCTAATTGTTCAGGCAGAAAATAGTAAATCTTCCCTGCCTTTTTAAAGCGTACGCCAACTATGGTTAGCATTTAGTCCTCCTCCCGAGCATCATGAAGGGCGATACAAAGACCGTCCACCACGAGAGCGGTTTTTATATGTAAACGCAAAGCCCGTTCTGCTTGCAATGTTTCGGTAATAACCTTAGCCAATGCTTGCATAGACCAGCGCGGTAATAATCGTAATAATTGAGTTTTGTACATAGGTACTTGTAATTGTCCATCTTGTGCATCCATCTTAAGAGCCATCATATCTCTACTTACAAGGCGCAACCAGTGCATCAACTCTGTTAGGCTTTCACGAGGCAAATTTTCACAAGCTAAGGAAATCATAGAAAACCATCGCGTTTCAAAGGCAAGGGTGTCCATTACCTTAACCGCTAACTCAAGCATTTCAATGCGACCTTGCGTAGCCAATTTTTCTACTAACTGCGGATTACCATGACCGGCTAATAAAGCTTGTTCAATATCACCTGTGATGCCACGCTCTACGAGGGCTGTGCGAATTGTATCTACATCAACACTGTTAAAGCCTACGCCCATACATCTTGAAATGATGGTTGGTAATACAGTATTAATCTTGTTCGTAATAATAATGAAATATACCTGCTCAGGCGGTTCTTCAATAGTTTTTAGCATAGCATTTGCCATGACTGCATTGGCCGTGTGAAAGTCCTCCACAATGACAACACGGTTACCATTACCCGCTACTGACAGATGCTCTTGCAATAATGAATACCACTGCTCTACCTTTAGTGTCGTCTTCATAGGGCGAATCCAAAAGGCATCCCCCTTATCCATATAGATAGGTAAGCCTTCTGCTTCGATGCGTTTCTCCGTCTCACCATTGGCAAGACGTGCTTCCTTTACATCTGCTAAATACGCTTCTCCCTTTGGTTGAGAAAATACTTGGCGCCCCAACAATAGAGATGCAAGACCTATGGCCATATCAAGCTTGCCAAGACCTGCTTCACCATAAAACAAAAGGCTATGCGGTAATGCATTGCGACTTACAAGTTCCGATAGGTGTGCCTTGATCGAATCTTGACCAATTATAGAATCAAAATATGTCATAGCTCCTCCTATCAATACATGCTCAATATTAATATTATATAAGAAAAAGGCGACTTTTAAAAGAGTCGCCCTATCCTAAGGTAGTAGATTTACTACTGCTTGATATACATCGTTATGAATATCTTCTATGGTACGTAACCCATATTGACCAGCACCATCTTTAATAGCACATGGAATACGGTGCCATTGATAGCGTTCTACTAGCTCTTCATAAGCATCGTGAACAGCTACTAAATACTGATGATTTCCTTCATGAATATCCCCTGTATTACCTCCTGTTTTACCAGTGCGCTCTGCCATAAGGGCTTCACTCACTTCAAGAGGCATATCTAAGAGACATACTGCATCAGGTGTAGGCAAACCAAATTTATTAAACTCAAAGTCTTCAAGCCAATCTAAAAATGCAGTACGTTCCTTCTGATCGTCGTATTTTACCATTTGGTGCACCATATTAGATGTCGTATAACGATCTGCAATGATGATGCCCCCATTTTTATAGAACTGTTCCCAATCAGTTCTAAAGGAAGCAAAGCGATCGATAGCGTACATGGAGCTTGCCACATAAGGATTTACATCATGCACATCTTTGCCAAATTCTCCAGCTAGATACATTTTTATAGGCATAGCAGCACCGCTATCATAATTCGGAAAGCTTACAGATTTAACTGCATGACCTTCCTTGGTTAATCGCTCTACTAATAGTTTAGTTTGTGTAGCCTTACCGCTGCCATCTCCACCTTCTAGTATGATTAAAGTCCCCATAATTACTCCTGTAACACCCAAATTGTTTCCAATGTCATATCATCGGCCCCATTCGGTACATAACCTAGAGCCTTACGATTCTCTATATATTGTAACACAGACTCACTAATCACTTCACCTACTGCTACACAAGGAATCCCTGGAGGATAATAAGCAATTGTCTCTCCTGCTATACGATGAAGTGCGTCTTGTAACCGTACTTGCTCTCGATTAGCATACATAGCATTACGAGGCGTTACACGTACAATAGGCTCAGGCAATACTACTGAATGTTTGCTAAGATTTTGCAAATTCTCATCCGGTGTCTTATTTGATTCATAAGATGTACTTAACACCGTATCGCTAATAGCTTGTACTGCTTGAATAAGAGCCGTTATTGATTCTTTTGTATCGCCAATGGTAATGAGTACTAGCACATGATGAGCTTGTACTAACTCCACCTCAATACGATGGTCTCGTAACATCCGTTCAAATGCAACACCTGTAAGACCTAGTTCTTTAGCATCGATGAGTACCTTGGTACAGTCATAGTTTACCACTCGATCTTCTATGTCTCTGTATTCCATAGTAGTAATACCAGAAATCTTATGTAATTCACTACGTAAATATAAGCTCAATTCCACGGTTCGACGAATTAGGTCTTCACCTACTGTAGCCAATTGATGGCGAGCCATATCTAAGGATGCCAAAAAGATATAATTTGGGCTCGTACTTTGTAACATTTGATGCATTTGTGTAATGCGGCGTTTATTAATTCTTTCACCTTGCCCTAATAACCAAGATGTTTGTGTTAATGAGCCTACCGATTTATGCGTACTCTGTGCCACTAAGTCTGCACCTGCTGCAATGGCCTCGATAGGTAAATTTTTTGAAAATGGTAAATGAGGACCGTGCGCTTCATCAACAAGAACAATCATGCCTCGTTTATGTGCTTCTTTTACGATATTTACAATATCGACACCTACACCATAGTAATTTGGATACACTAAGAGAATCGCCTTTGCCTCTGGATTTGCATCCATGGTTTTAACTGCATCGTCCAACGATACACCTAAAGGAATGCCCCAGCGCTCATCGAATTGGCAATCCATATAGACAGGCTTGGCACCAGATAACACAAGTCCACTAATAACGGAACGATGTGCTTCTCGAGGAATGATAATCGTTTCATCAGGACCTACAGTGCCCATAATCATCGCTTCAATCAAAGCAGTAGTACCATTAATGGAGAACCAACAATAATCAGCTCTATATAACTGGGCTGTTAAGTCTTGAGCCTCTTTTAATTCACCTTCAGGTTCATGTAAATCATCTAAGGCATACATAACACCTAGGTCATATGGTAATGCCGGTCCCATCCAGTCTTTTAGTAGTTGAGGTGCTTCTACACCAATCTTATGGCCTGGTGTATGAAAAGGCACAAAATGTTGTTTTTTATATGATTCTAAGGCCTCTACAAAAGGCATTCTTTCTTGATTACTCATATATACCTCGTAAAAAAGGCATGAATCTCAATGAGACTCATGCCCTTATGCATGTTATTTATCGCTGTGGACGACGCTTAGGATTGAATTGATTCATCCCTTTATCGATGCCCACCTCTAAAGTACCTAAGACTGCTTTCACAGTATCCTTGATACCTTTTTGTACCTTCTCTTGTGATTCTTCACTAAATGGTGCTAACACATGATCAATGACAGTCCATTGTGGCAACGGACGGCCAATGCCTACGCGGAAACGTGGAAAGTTTTCTGTGCCTATATGGGAGATTAAAGATTTAATCCCATTATGACCACCAGAACTACCATTTGGTCGAATACGTAATTTGCCTACCGGTAAATCCATATCATCATAAATGCAATACACGTCAGATGGGTCAATCTTATAATACCGCATCAACGGACCTACAGATTCACCACTGGCATTCATAAATGTTTGTGGCTTTACAAGCAATACCTTCTCACCATCTACAGTAATACTGCACACCTCTGCACGTTGTTCCTCTTTCCAAGGCGTGTGAGGTACGCTATCGGCAATGGCATCGATAACCATAAATCCAATATTATGTTTTGTCGCTTCATATTGCTTGCCTGGATTACCAAGGCCTACTACTAATTTCAAGAATCACCTATTATTTATCAAATAAATTACTTACTGAAACTTCATGAAAGATACGCATAATTGCTTCGCCCAATAATGGAGCTACAGATAATTGCGTTACATTGTCTAATTTGCAATTTTCTGGTAATGGCATTGTGTTTGTTACGATTAGCTCTTTAATGTTAGAGTTTGCAATGCGTTCACTTGCTGGATCTGTTAATACAGCATGGGTAACAGCAGCCATAACAGATTTTGCACCAAATTCTTCTAATGCTTTAGCGCCTTCTACAAGGGAACCTGCTGTATCTACAATATCGTCAACGATGATGCAGTTTTTACCTTTTACATCGCCAATAAGATTCATAACTTTAGCTACGCCTGGTTCAGGACGTTTTTTCTCGATAATTGCGATTGGCGCACCGATGCGGTCAGCCAAATCACGAGCACGAGTTACACCGCCAAGGTCTGGAGATACAACAATCACATCTTCAAGATTTTTTTCATTAATGTATTTAGCTAAAATGGATGCACCATATAAATGATCTACTGGCACATCAAAGAAGCCTTGAATTTGACCTGCATGTAAGTCAATTGTTACAAGACGTGTAATACCAGAAGTTTGCATCAAGTTTGCTACTAATTTTGCAGTAATTGGTTCACGGCCACGAGTCTTACGGTCTTGGCGAGCATAGCCATAGTAAGGTACTACAGCAGTAATATGGCGTGCAGAAGCGCGTTTTAACGCATCAGCCATAACCATTAATTCCATCAAATTGTCGTTTACAGGATAGCTAGTTGGTTGAATGATAAATACATCTTTGCCACGTACGCTTTCATCAATCATAATTTGTACTTCGCCATTGTTAAAGCGACCTACAAATGCTTCACCTAAAGGCAAACCTAAATAATCACAAATTTCCTTTGCCAATGCAGGATTCGCATTACCTGTGAAAATTTTAAGTTTTTTGCCGTCTTCAAATGCCATTTTGTTACCCTTTCATTTGTTCCTATACTGGTTACTTATCCATAATCATCCATTACAGATACACACTATTGCCTTTTTATTGTATACTATTTTGCCCTAATTGTGTTAAAAAATTATAATATTTTTTTATTTCTTTTTGAAAGTATCATCAGTTACCCAATTTTCTTTCACAATTTGCTTGCTACGGCCTACGGCTAACGCCTTATCTGGTACATTTTTAGTAATGGTAGAACCTGCACCTACATAGCTATAATTACCTACTGTTACAGGAGCTACTAAATTACTATTACAGCCTACGAAAGCGCCATCGCCAATTGTAGTACGATGTTTAACTTTACCATCATAGTTTACAGTAATCGTACCGCAGCCAATATTAACACCAGAGCCTACGTCGCTATCGCCGATGTAGGAAAGATGTGGGAACTTAGTACCTTCCCCAACATTGGAGTTTTTAACCTCTACGAAGTTACCTACATGGACCTTGTTACCAAGCACGGTATTAGGGCGCAAGTGAACATATGGACCTACATCTACACCGTCTTTTACTTCGCAGTCATGACCATATGTGAAGTGAATAATCGTATCATTACCTACTTTTACATTCGTCAAACGAGTATGTGGACCAATTTCACAGCGCTCACCAATGACAGTATTTCCTTCGAGGATTGTGCCAGGATGCAAGATTGTATCGGCCCCTACTGTTACCTCTGGAGCTACATATGTATTGGCTGGATCAATAATAGTAACACCAGCTGTCATTAGCTCAACATTTTTACGATGTTTCAAAATAGCTTCGGCTTCCGCTAATTGCAAGCGAGAGTTTACGCCTAGAGACTCTTCAAAGTCCTTTGTCATATACGCGCTTACCTTGTCGCCATCATTTACAAGAATACCAACTACATCAGTGATATACAATTCACCTTGTGCATTATCATCAGATAATTGATCTAAGCAAGGCCATAATTTTTTACTATCAAAAGCATACATGCCTGTATTAACTTCTTGAACAGCTAATTCCTCTGGTTTACCATCTTTTTGCTCTACAATGCGAACTACAGAACCTGCTTCATTGCGGATAATACGTCCATAACCTGTTGGATCCGGCATATGAGCTGTTAAAATTGTCGCTGCTGCACCAGAATTTTTATGTTCTTCTAACAGTGCTTCTAAACTTTCTTTTGTAACAAGTGGTGTATCGCCACAAAGTAATAAGATAGTACCATCATAATCACCAAGCACTGGTTGAGCCATTTTTACAGCATGACCTGTACCATTTTGCTCTTCTTGACGAACAAATTCAGCGCGGTCCCCCAAGTAATTTTGTACCGCATCACCGCCAAAGCCTACGATAACCACATCGCGATTTGTACCGATAGACTGAACCGTTTCAAGAACGCGCTCTACCATCGCCTTACCGCCAACCTTGTGCAATACCTTTGGCAATTTAGACTTCATGCGCGTACCCTTACCAGCAGCTAAAATAAGGCTTGCAATATTCATAGTAATCTCCTATCTGTTATCTCTCATATATCTGACTTTTTAATAGTACTTACATCATATTAGCCCATTGTCCAATATGCGATATAAAGTCATTATATCTAACTATAATGTATCTAATATTAATTGTTTATTCTTCATCAAATACTGGTTCTATATTAATTTTCTTTGTATTTTCATCAATACCATAGAACGTAAATAATGATTCATAATCATCGATTAATTTTGGATTTGGCTCTGCCGTTGCTACAAGAACACCGGTCCCAACAACGACACCACTCATTTCTAAAACAAGTTCTTTAAGACCTTTTGCTGTGCCCCCTGCTTTCATAAAATCATCGATAATTAAAACCCTAGCATTGGGAGGAATCGCTCTCTTTGTTAACGTCATGGTCTGAATACGACCAGAGGATCCTGTTACATAGTTGATACTAATAGCGGATCCTTCTGTTACCTTACTATCACGACGAGCAATGACGAGAGGTTTGTTGAAAGCTCGTGCTACCATGACAGCTAAAGGAATCCCCTTCGTTTCAACCGTCAAAATATAATCTGGATTGCGGTCCATAAAGCGAGTCATTATGATTTCCCCAAGGCGTGTCATTACATGCCAATCATATAAGATATCAGACATGTAAATAAACCCACCAGGAATGATACGGTCTGGCTCCATCAAGCGAGTTTGCACATCTCGTAAAATATCATTAGCTTGAGCACCCTTACGATGAGGAATGAAACGCACTCCGCCTGCTACGCCAGCTACGGTTTCTAATGTACCAAGCTGAAAATGCTCCATAGACTGTCTCACACAGGTTAAGTCTTCACTAACCGTAGACTTTGCCATGCCAAAGAAGTCACAGAAATAATTTAAAGGAATCAATTTTTGCGGTGAATCAACTAACAATTTAGTCATTGCCACCATGCGTTCCACACGCCGTACTTTATCCATAGAATTTCCTTTACCATTCATCATATAACTATTGATTACACTCATGTGACAAATGTCATGAGTTATTTCAAATATATCTGTGTTTATTATACCATAATTTCCGAATATTCGAGGTTATAGAAACATTATAATTCGGCAAAATAAAAACTCTCTAGTCCTCATATAATACTGTAAGTTTAGACCTTATAGTCTATTACACTATTATATGTACTAGAGAGTTTTTATTATAAAACGTAAACCTTCACAGTTTGACGACCAAACTGCAATGCTTCAGAACGAGAATCATAAGCTAAGTCAATTCTATGACCTTTGATAGCGCCACCAACATCATCAGCTACAGCATAACCATAACCTTCAATGTATAATCGCGTACCTAATGGAATTAATTTTGGATCTACAGATACGATGCCCTTCTTTAAGCGACTACCTGTAGCCGTATAATTACCATTGCCAGGATCTTGAGCAGAATAAGCACTAGCTTGCATAGTTAAAACGCGAGAGTATTTATTTGGTACACCATTATGACTTAATTCTGTACCATGTCCACCATAACGAGTCTCCATCTTTTCTAAAGCATTCATCGTACTAGGACCAACGCGACCATCTACAGCGAGTCCCTTTGACTTTTGAAATTTCCGTACAGCTTGTTCCGTATTATGACCGTAAATACCATCTACAGAATCATCTAAAAAACCTTGATGCTTTAACATGGTTTGCACCTTGCTAACATGGTGCCCCCGTTGTCCCCGATCAATCGTTTTTGCCAATGATACGGAAGATACCATTGTAGTCATACAAACAAGCGTACATGCGATAATTATTTTCTTAACCATATACACCTCACCTTACATCAGTAGTATACTATACAGTTTTAAATAATCTATAAACCATATTGAGATAGCAATACAAAAAATGCATATATAATGCACGTTTTTAACTATATCTCAAATCTAGTACTACATATATAGCATAGAAATATAGTATAGCAATGAAAAATCTCCATTATAGTCTGCCCAATCAAGTAAAGTTTTTACGTTTTGATTATATAGACAGTCAATAATGGAGACTTTTATAATACCTATTTAATTTTAACAGTTATGATATACACCTATATGGCATTCCTTACGCTTAGCACCAACTATACGTAAGTATGTATAGCCAATAACAGCAGAAATGATGGAACCGATTAATACGCCACCCTTAGCCATCTCTTGAGCATGACCTGGATCAAAAGCTAAAACGGAAACAAATATACTCATAGTAAAACCAATACCACATACAATGGAGGTACCATAAATAAATTTCCAGTTAGCTTCTGCTGGCATAGGTACAATACCTAACTTAATCATCCCAAACATAGCACCAAAGATACCGATTTGTTTACCTAAAATAAGGCCTAGTGCAACACCTAAAACAACAGGATGTGTTAAATCTGCTACACCGAATCCAGCAAGACTTACACCGGCATTAAAGAAAGCAAAAATAGGAACAATCACAAAGCTTACCCAGTTAGATAAATAATGTTCCCAATGTTGCATTGGTCTAACATATTTACGACCAATCTTACCCCGTTCAGGAATTGTCATCGCCAAGATTACACCAGCCATAGTAGCATGTAATCCAGAGCGAAGAATGCAATACCATAAAATTAAGCCAAGAATGATATAGGATAAAGATCTAACGTAACCAGACCGATTACAGTAAATCAATAAGCCCGTTACAATAACAGCACCTACTAGATAAAAAAGATTAAGATTCGATGCATAAAAAATAGCAATAACAATGATGGCAATTAAGTCATCAATAACCGCTAAGGCTGTCAAAAACACCTTCATAGAGTTAGGAACTCTAGACCCTAAAGCAGTTATAACACCTATAGCAAAAGCAATGTCAGTCGCAGTTGGAATAGCCCAACCATGAACATACACTTCACTAGAACCAGCAATAAGATAGTAAATAATAGCAGGTACTAACACACCAAATAATGCAGCAACACCTGGCATAATACGCTTAGCATTCGTATTAAGTTCACCACTTACTAATTCACGCTTTACTTCTAACCCAACAAAGAGGAAGAAAATTGCCATTAGTGCATCATTAACCCACTCCATAGTTGTTAATGGACCTAGCTTTAAATTAACAAGTGACATATACTGTATCGCTAATGGAGAGTTTGCTACGATTAATGCAATAAGTGTAGCTCCTAGTAGAACAGCAGTCGCCGAACCAGGAGAACGTAAAAATACAAATATCCGTTCCATATGATTCCTTCCTAATATAATACGTTCATTATTTATGCTTAAAAGTTCTTATTTTATATGCCAAAATTAAGACTATAGCACCTAATAAACCAGAAATAATAGAACCTATAAAGATACCAATTTTAGACATTTCTTGATTGACACCAGGTGGAAATGCCAATGTAGCTACAAATAAGCTCATAGTAAAACCAATACCACAAACGATGGCAGTACCATAAACCTCTGGCCATGTTGTATTAGTAGGCATCTTGATAATCTTAGATTTAACCAAAACGAAAACTGCAGAGAAAATACCAAACTGTTTACCTAAAATAAGGCCTAATGAAACGCCTAGTACAACAGGATGGAATAAGTGATCTACTGAAACATCAGCAAAGGATACCCCTGCATTTAAGAAACTAAATAAAGGAATAATTAAAAAATTAACCCAATGCTTCAGTTTATCTGCCCATTTCTGCATAGGATATACTGTTTCACCGTCAAGTTTACCTGTTGCAGGAATCGTCATAGCTAAGACAACCCCAGCAATAGTTGCATGAACGCCAGATTTTAATACAAAATACCAAAGAACTGCACCCAATACACCATATAATACAGGTCTCACATACCCCTGTTTATTAGTATACCACAATGCGCCTGTTACGATAGCGGCACCAATCAAATACGGAAAGTCTACACCGGCACCGTAGAAGATAGCTATAACGATAATAGCAATTAAATCATCAATAACAGCTAAGGCAGAAAGAAAAGCTTTCATAGCTTGAGATACACGTTTACCAAGCATCATAATAACACCTATGGCAAATGCAATATCTGTAGCTGTTGGAATCCCCCATCCATGGGTATACTCAGGAACAGAACCAGCAATTAAGAAATATACTAAAGCGGGTGTAACAACACCTGCAAAAGCGGCTAAGAGTGGTAATACTCTTTTTGAATTTGTATTCAATTCGCCAGAAATCATTTCTGATTTAATCGCTAGCCCTACATATAGGAAAAAGAGTGCCATTAACCCATCATTAACCCATTCCAATATATCCATCGGTCCCCAATAGACGTGCATTAATGAAAAATACTGTTCTGCTAATGGAGAGTTTGCTGTAATAACACCAAGAATAGCGGCAAGTAAGAGCATAATACCGCCAGATGATTCAGACTGAATAAATGCTTTTATATAATTCATAGTAACTACCACTTTCTCAATTATAAATATAAATACAGAATTTTATACATAAAAACTATTTATTTAAATTTATTATATCATTTCACTTCGAAAATAATCAATAAACTAATGATGAACCATGCGGATTAAGTCTAGAGTAATCAAACATTTGCGACATACTTATACTTATGGAGCAAGCTAATAAAATACTGATTAATAATTATTCCCTCTGATCAGAGAAATTAAGAATCCAATAAGTGGAATGGTTAAACAAATGGCAGCTATACTATTTGTGATTGGATTAGACCAAAGAGGCACAATAAAACCTAGGAGAACTAAAATACTATAAAGGATAGGTTTACGCCAAACATGTTGTATCTCAACGGGTGCTCTAGATTCCATAGCACGAGATTTAACAAATTTCTTTATAATAGTCATCATAATGCCTGTTATAATACCTATAATAAGAACTATATCCCAGATGGCCCATAATATTTTAAGCACCATTGTATTATGATTATGAATATGGAGATTAATCATTGTAGTCATACCAGTAAAATACCATGGTATTGTTTTTGTAGAATACATATCCTTAGCAGAATCAGCATGTAAATTAGCATAGACAGGCTGTCCCAAAAACATAGCAGGATCATCATCATTTTCAGCACCTAAATAAAATGCATAGTGATGGTCATTAAATTTGGATGGATAATCAATAGATATAAGCTGACGATCTGGATAAGCTTTCATAATGCGAGAAATAGCTTCGGATGGTTGTAAAATTTCGGATTGATCCGATGAAAGCTCTTGCTTTGCAGTATGTAGTACATCTGCATTATAACTGTCATTGGCAATAAAAAATCCACCTATCCATACACCTGTAATACATAAGATAAATCCCCATACAGTAGCAACCATTGCAAACTCTCGATGCAATGAACTTAATTTCATATGATTTGACAATACTGCAGATTTTGCAAAACTTTTACGAAATGGCCCGTATAAAAAAATACCAGAAACAATAGATACACCACATAGGAACGATAAAATTGTTACAATGTAAATCCCTGTCTTTCCAAGATCCAATCTTGTATGTAGTTGATGAAGCGTATGTAATACACTTCGAACCCAAGGATGAGCAGGTGTTTCATGATGGGTAGTAATGAGAGCCTTTGTTTCAGGATTATATAATGCATAATCTCCACCCATACCCATACGTGCTGGAGGTGCTACGGTAGCTGATGATTCAATAATACGATACCGTAAAAGATGTGAAGCACCCATGGCAGGAGAAATATTTAAAATATCCTTTGACGGATATTTTGCCTTAACTAGTAGAGCCCCTTCATCAGCATAATCAAAAATAGGTGTCTCTTCTTGCCCCATAGCCATTGAAGATGAGGTATGGTTCGTGCCCCCTTGAGCCCACGCATTTAATTCAGTTCTGAACATGAGGATAAGCCCTGTAATACAGAACATTAAGAAAAATATCACAGAAACTATAGATAACCATTTATGGATTTTATAAATCTTAGACATACATATGCCTCCTTCCTCATTATTTTATACATCTATTCTTATATCAGTACAATACAGATACTACTATAGGTATTGAGTATATAAACAAGCTCCACTTGAATGAACATATTATAGTATGATACAATATGTTCATCATGCGGGCGTAGTTCATCGGTAGAATGCGAGCTTCCCAAGCTTGAGAGGAGGGTTCGATTCCCTTCGCCCGCTCCATATTAAGCTGTGATATAAATCACGGCTTATTTTATAATTAATGATATAATATACATAGATATATTTCTATATATACACTATATACATGTATTTGTATTGTATACGTCTTATAAGGAGTAAAATATGAAATTAAGTGCAAGAAATCAATTAAAAGGTACAATTGTTGAAATTCAAGAAGGTGCCGTAAACGCAATCGTTAAAATCAATGTAGGTAATGATAACGTTATTACTGCAGATATTACAGTTCAATCTGTTAAAGAATTGGGCTTAGCAGTAGGTAAAGAAGTATACGCTGTTATCAAAGCAACTAACGTAATGGTTGGTGTAGAAT
>NZ_DXLG01000001.1 GCF_019414865.1 Veillonella sp. | reverse complement strand
CATTTGTATCAAAAATTAAATAATATTTAACGTCATCATTTAATGTCATATCCAATCGCCCCTAGTTTTTCACGAATTTCCGTTTCTAATTCACGGGATTTTATAAACATTTCTGATAATTCAGAGGTAAGCCGACTCATTTTTTCTTCAAATGGCTCCTCATCTTCCTCAACAACTTCAAGACCAACATATCGACCTGGAGTAAGAATATAATCTTGTTCTTCAATCTTCTTAGTATTAACAACAGCACAAAAGCCTTTTACATCCTCTAAAGTACCCTCTTGAAATGACGAGAATGTATCAGCTAATCGTTGAATATCATCATCAGTAAAATCTCTATGTTTACGATTAACCATATAGCCCATATTACGTGCATCAACAAATAGAGTTTTTCCTTTTTGTTTTTTATTCATTGAAATAAACCATAAGGTAACCGGTATAGTAACACTATAAAATAGCTGAGTAGGTAAAGCTACAATACCTTCCACGAGATCCGCTTCAATAATATTTTTTCTGATATCGCCCTCACCGCTAGTTTGTGACGATAGTGCACCATTTGCTAAAACAAGGCCGATTTTCCCATTTGGACCAAGATGGTGAATCATATGTTGAATCCATGCATAGTTTGCATTACCTGCAGGTGGTATTCCATACTTCCAACGAACATCATCTTTTAACTTCTCCTGCCCCCAATTAGAAAGGTTAAAAGGAGGATTAGCCATAATAAAATCAGCCTTTAAGGTTTTATGTAAATCATTAAAGAATGTATCTGCCTGATATGGACCAAAGTTTGCATCGATACCACGAATTGCCATATTCATTTTTGCCATCTTCCACGTGTCAGCATTAGATTCTTGACCATAAACAGAGATAGTTCCTCTATTACCACTATGAGCTTGTACAAATTTCTCACTTTGCACAAACATGCCACCACTACCACAACAAGGATCATATACGCGACAATTATTAAATGGTTTTAAAATAGAGACAATAGTTTTAACGATACTTGACGGTGTATAAAACTCACCACCCTTAGTGCCTTCATAAGAAGCAAATTGAGCAATACAATATTCATATGTTCTTCCCAACAAATCCTTACTTGCCTCGGTACCGTCCATTTTGACTTCATTAGTAAAAAGATCAACAACTTCTCCGAGTACCCTTTTATCTAAATCAGGACTAGCATAATTCTTAGGTAATACATTTTTAAGTGTTGTATTCTCTTTTTCAATAGCTCTCATTGCATTATCAATAACAAGTCCAATTTCAGGTGTATGTGCAGCAGATGCAATTGTACTCCACCGAGCTTCTTCTGGAACAAAGAAAATATTTTCTTCTGCATATGCATCTCTATCATTTTCAAATCCGTCGCCTTCTTTTATAAGCTCTTCATAGCGTTTCTCAAAAGCACTTGATATATAACGAAGAAATATTAACCCTACAATTACTTTCCGATATTCTGCAGCAGGAATATGTCCCCAAAGAACACAAGCCGCATCCCATATTTGTTTTTCAAACCCAATATCTGTATTATTTTTTGCTGCCATAACCTATATACCATCCTCATTAAAACTTACAAATCAAGATTATTGTCATGAAATCCGTATAATCGAGTAAATATACTATAAATCCTAATATTTTTTATTATAACATCTTAGATAATTAGAACACATCATTAATTCATTTATTTTTCATGGTAATAACAAATAAATTTATTGCTTTTACCATTTTAATCACTAATACAAAATTTCTATTACCATCTAAAACATATATTTTGAAGACCTATAAAAAAAGTCATCCAAAGACAAATTCTTTGGATGACTAAATTATATTATGTATTTTTATATGTTAGCTATATTAAGTAAACCATCTTATTCCCACTCAATTGTTGCAGGTGGTTTAGATGTAATATCGTACACAATACGGTTGATGTGTTGTACTTCGTTTACGATACGACGGGAGATTGTGTCTAATACGTCGTAAGGGATGCGTGCCCAGTCAGCAGTCATGAAGTCTGTTGTTGTTACGCCACGCAATGCCAATGTGTAGTCGTATGTACGGAAGTCGCCCATAACGCCTACAGTACGTGTAGATGTTAATACTGCAAAGTATTGGTTGATGCTGCGATCAAGGCCAGCTTTTGCAATTTCGTCACGGAAGATGTAGTCCGCATCACGCAAGATATCGAGTTTTTCTTTAGTGATTTCACCCATTACGCGAATAGCAAGACCAGGACCTGGGAATGGTTGACGCCATACGAGGTAATCAGCCAAACCTAATTCAGAACCAAGTTCACGCACTTCGTCTTTGAAGAGGTTACGCAATGGTTCAATAAGGCCTTTAAAGTCTACAACTGCAGGCAAGCCACCTACGTTGTGGTGAGATTTAATAACTTCAGCTTCGCCAGTACCGGACTCGATAACGTCAGGGTAGATTGTACCTTGTGCCAAGAAGTCAACGGAACCGATTTTACGGCCTTCGTCTTCGAATACGCGAATGAATTCTTCACCGATAGCTTTACGTTTCGCTTCTGGATCTTCAAGACCAGCCAATTTATCTAAGAAACGTTTTTCTGCATCCACACGGATGAAATGCATGCCGGAATCTTTGAAAGCTGCTTCAACTTCGTCGCCTTCGTTTTTACGCATTAAACCATGGTCAACGAAGATACAAGTCAATTGGTCACCTACAGCTTTGGAGATAAGAGCTGCTGCAACGGAGCTATCTACACCGCCAGACAACGCCAACAATACTTTACCATCGCCTACAGTGTTACGGATCTCTTCAATAGCAGTTTTTGCATAGTTTGCCATTGTCCATGTGCCTGTGAAACCACATACTTCGTACAAGAAGTTGTGAAGCATTTCTTTACCATGTTCAGTATGCAATACTTCTGCATGGTATTGCATAGCGTATAATTTACGCTCTTTGTTTTGCATGGATGCAACAGGGCAGTCTTTTGTATGAGCAACGATTTCGAAACCTTCAGGTACTTTTGCTACATAGTCAACGTGGGACATCCAAACAACTTGGTCTTCGTCCAAGCCTTTGAACAATGGAGATGTAGTATCCACTTTAGTAGGTGTTTTACCAAATTCACGGTTGTCCGCAGATTTAACTTCACCACCCAATGTATGCGCCATAAATTGCATACCATAGCACATGCCAAGGATAGGAATACCAAGTTCAAAAATCTCTTTTTCGATTTTTGGAGAGTTTTCTTCATACACGCTGTTAGGGCCGCCTGTGAAGATGATACCTTGCGGTTTTAATTCTTTAATTTTGTCCAGCGCTTTGTTGTATGGATATACTTCGCAGTATACGTGATTTTCACGAACACGGCGCGCGATCAATTGATTATATTGACCACCAAAGTCAACAACAATAACAAATTCCTTGTTTTCCATGCCTTCCTCCATATGCATCTATTTGTGAAAGTATATTCACTATTTTTTAATGCCCATACATTTCTGTACTGGGGGTGCGTTTTTTTCGAAGCAAACGCTAATTTTCATTACATTTCATTATACCATACGAAGAATATGGACTCCATATATTCCGTATGAAATTTATAGAAAAGATTTTAATGTTCGGATTTTAATATATTTCCCTGAAATGAACCTAACCTATTCCAACAACTACCAACTATACCCTACTCTGGCCAGCTCTTTATGTTAAATCCTACTCTTTATGATCCTCGCGTTTAGACATTTTAACGGCCCCTACAGGACAAATTGAATAACAATCGCCACAGCCGATACAGCCTTTGCCAATGTTAAACTGAGTCTCCCCTTTGGTGATGCATTGAACGGGACAATCTACAGCACACGCACCACACTTAACACAAGTGTCATCGATATGAAATTTTAGATTTCCCATTTACATCACCTCCGATTTTTGATTATCCATCAACTACTACCAACGCTAGGGATCATAAATTCTATTACAATGCCGCCGCTGATACTATTAAACTTTTACAATTAAATAATATATATTTTTCCGATACTACCAGTTAAAAGTATTTATTTTTAACTGGTAGTATCTCTAATTTGAGATATGATTACTGATTCTTAAGTAGTTCATTATTGTACGCAATAGCTGAATAGATAGCCTTTGCCACGCCTTGGTGGTTATTATCTGTAGTCACGTAGCGTGCTGCTTCTTTAATATTCGGTTTACCATTTCCCATAGCAACGCCAGCGCCTGCAAAGCGCAGCATAGATAGGTCGTTTTCACTGTCACCGAGTGTCATTACTTCGTCCGGACTAAAGCCCCAGTGATTTGCTAAAGCTTCTACGGCTGTACCTTTTGTGGTATGTGGTAATACGAATTCTAAGTTACCTTCACTAGAAAGTAGTACATCATAAAAACGTTCACGGCCTGTACCATCGTGAGACATACCTTGGTATTCATCGCGTAAGTCTTGTAAGATGCGTTGACGCATAGGCTCGTCACCATAGAAGATTTGCATCTTTTCAGGGCCTTCGTCTAAGGCTTCCATATGAGCTAATAAATCAGGAACCATCGTACGTGTTGCCAAGATAAATGGGCGAATATTAGGTCTAAAGAAGAAATTAGACTGTTCCACTTCACACTCAGACATATTTATATTCGCTGCTTCATCACCTTCGGCTAAGGCATAGTGATCATGCGTTTCACCTGGCAGATGACCTTCTGTATCAGCAGAAATATGATTATTCATTACGCTATGAGAACTCTTTGTATTACTGTCATCGCCCTCATTACGTTCATCTGCACAAGCACATAAACGTTCCGGTGTAATGCATCGAGACGGCGGATACATGCCAAAGATTTTGTCTTTCACATAGGCCTCTACATAAACGCCATAGGTTAAAAGTTTACGCAATAAATAAATGGCTTGTTCTTTATCAAATGTTACATGGAACAGCGAACGTTTTTCTTCCTTATCCATTACATAAGCACCATTGGTACACATGAAATAGCGTAAGCATGGCAGTTTCTCGATGACATCGTTCATCTCATTCCAAGCACGACCAGAAGCGATGGCTACACGAATGCCGCTTTCACGAGCAGCACGAATCGCCTCGATAGCCTCATTAGGAATTGCTTTCGCATCATTAACCAAGGTGCCATCTACATCGGATGCAATGAATAGAATGGGTTTATCACCGGTGAGACCTATATAATTTTTAATTTGTAATGTTTCAGTTGAGAACATGAAGTCTCCTTTAATATGGTATATAAATGGATAGATATTATTTTCAATCAGTAGTACAGTAATACTTAGATGTATATATAAGCAAAAATATAACGATTGAAATTTAGGGATTGAAATATAGCATTAAAATGTAAAGTAATCCCGACCTAAATATCTCTATAAAAATACGTAAACAATAATCGACATAGATAGGAAGTGAAATCATATGCGTATCATAATTGATCGAGATGCAGTTTGTGCCGGTGATGATATGAATCATCATCGTGAAGAATTTACCGTACCAGATGATATTACCATAGCCGGTTTATTTGAATTTCTTGAGTTTAAGTATATCCCAGTCATCGCTGGAAATAACGTGGTCTGGGCGCTCTATTATCATGAACATGAATTAGGAGCCTATTTCACCAAGATTCAGAGTTTCATAAACGGAAACATCTCATTATCATCCATTATTAATAGATCTGAAAAAGACCACGAATTCTACCTACACTATTACAGCCATCCTGATAGATATAGAAAACGCTTTATTTAGATGCATTAAATTCAGCAACGATTTCTTCTAATACAGCTGGATTTTCTACCAATCTTAACAAGGTGCGGCCTATGATATTGGCTCCGTCCACAATTGTTTGTTCAATGGTGGATTCTAACATAGCCGCAGCGAATTCTTTAGAGTGGCACACTTTATCTTCCCCAGCGAGTCGCAATTTAGGATGGAATGCTGCACATTGGTAGCTAACATTACCGATGTCTGAGCTGCCCCCAATATCTGCTGGGCCGGGCTTGAAATCAATGCCCATATCAGACATTACGTCTTCGATTAGAACGGTGCCTCTATGGTTTTGGTTCATATCATCATAAGGATTACCGTAGAACTCTACATCTACAGTAGTGCCTGTACAGAGGGCGGCACCTTCAAAGATGTTCTTAATCTGTTCAGATAAGCCATTCAAATATTCACGTTCAGTATGACGCACCGTCACTTCTAATTCACCGAATTCAGGAATAACATTGGATGCAGTACCACCAGCAATGATCCACGTACCAATACGACTTTCAGGACGTACTTGTTGACGCATCATATCCATTGCATGAATAGCAAGTTGTACGCCGTTTACCGCATTGATACCATTCCAAGGCTCACCAGCCGCATGGGCTGGTTTACCGTGATAACGAGCGCGGAAGCAGTCCAGCGCCAAAAACTGTGAATTAGGTCGAGTTTCTTCCCCATCAAGATGAACCATGATAGCAAAATCATAGTCTTTAAACACCCCTGCGTTACACATATCCACCTTACAACCTGTGGCTTCTTCATCAGGTGTACCGATGATATCGATGTCCATATTGAAAGCAACGCCGTCTTGTTGCATTTTATGTAGTGTTAATGCTGCCAGAACACTCATAGAGCCACTAGCAGAGTGACCACATGCATGGCCTACTTCAGGGAGTGCATCATATTCACATAAAATTGCCAAACGACCTTTTGGATTATCTACTTTCACAGCAGAAGCCTTGAACGCTGTTGGCAAATTACAGAATTCATAGGTTACATCCATGCCATGTTTTTCAAGAACAGCGCCAATCGTTTTGACGGATTCAAATTCATGACTGGACAGTTCAGGGTTCTTAGCTAATGTATAATTGATGGCAAACGCATCAGGTGCGAAGCTTTTACAAAGATCAGAAAAGGTATTCGTAAGGGACATAGTGCCTCCATGTATATACGCCAATGATTGTAAAGAATGAAGATGCTCTACAACCTAAAATAGAAAATCTTATATTACTGTAAAGTATGGCCTAAGAGTGAGCCAGCTTGAATAAAAATTTTAAATATAATGATAAATATAAAACTCTTTTACTCTTAATTATACAATGTTATTGCCTATTATTGTAAAATTCCGTACAATATAAACAGAATTTGATAAACCATGTATATGGATGTTTGAGGAGGTTTCTATGTTTAAGTTCAAAAAATTGACAGCCATCGCCCTCGTAGCGGTAGCAGCAATGGGTTTATTGGCTGGTTGTGGCAATGACAAACCAAAAATGACACAACAAGAAGGTGTATTGCGTGTAGGTTCTGAAACTACATTCCCACCATTCGAATTCACTGAAGGCGACAAATACGTTGGTTTCGACGTTGATTTGTCCGAAGCAATTGCGAAAAAATTAGGTTTAAAAATGGAATTCAAGTCCATGGGCTTCGATGCTTTGATTCCAGCAGTTCAATCTGGCGATATCGACATGATCGCAGCAGGTATCAACGCTACACCTGAACGTGAAAAAGTATTGGACTTCTCCGATGTATACTTCGACCAAGGTGGTTTCATCACAGTTGTTCGTAAAGACAACACAACAATCCATAACATGGATGAATTAGCAGGTCATACTGTAGGTGCTCAAATCGGTACTATCCCTGTTGAAATGGCTCAAAAAATCCCTAATACAACAGTAAAACAAATTGATTCCAATGCTAATATCTTCATGGAATTGAAAGCTGGTACAATCGACGGTGCTATCATCGATAACGCAGTGGCTATGTACTACCTTAAACAAGGTGCTGACAAAGACCTTAAACTCGTAGGCGAACCTACTAAAGCTGAAGGTACAGTTCTTGGCATGAAAAAAGGCAACAAAGCTTTACAAGAAGCTGTTAACAAAGCTCTTAAAGAACTTAAAGAAGACGGCACTTACCAAAAAATCTACGACAAATGGTTCGGCGATTACAACAAAAAATAATATCTATCCCTATGAACTAGGATAAATATAACCCCTCTGAAAGACTACAGAGGGGTTTTTCCTCTTTTACGGTCCCTCGCGTTCGTTATATAATAAATACGTATTCTATAGTAAATGTAACTAATTAAAGGAGGCCTTATGGCACAGTACTTTACGGAACGCCTACAAAAGGTCTTCCACATGATTTTTAAATCATACAATCAAGGAATGGCCCAAGAAGGTTTACGCCAATTAGAGCTGATTGTAAATAATCAACATAGTCCTGAACAGCCGAATCATCGAGCCTTAAGAAACGATATGACTACCTCGCTGGAAAACGAAATCGACACCAAAGAGGACGCGTTAAAAATAGCCAATGATCCAGAGGCTCGCGAGATAGCTGATGCGTATGCTTTGTTGGCTCGTATCTATGCAGGGCCACGCTTTACATGGGAGGAGTCAAACTTTCCAGAAAATAACATGCGTACCTATCAATGCTTGCACGATAGCATTCGCCGTTGTAGTCCTATCGGTACCTTACAAGCATTACGTATCAATGGAACGATTACACCTACGGTTGAAAAGGATATGTTAATATCTTTTGACGATGCGTTTCGTATTGTTTACGACTACGCGGAGCAAGGTGATGCCTTCTGCCAATACATTATAGGCAATGTCTTTTTCTGGCGCGATGACGACCGTATTAGCCTTGCGAAGGATATGATTACACCACCTCGCCTAAGTTTGGCGAAACGTATCCAACAGAGCTTCCAAAAAGGTTCTATACAGGAACGCCTTATAGCCTTACAAGGTACGATTTCCAACGAAACATTACAGGAAAATGCCACTAAACTCGCCAAGGAAGGGTTTAACAAAGCCCTCGATAACGGGCTCGCTATGTTCCAAGGCAATTTACGCAACATTTATATCGACGAAGGCGATTTTAATAATGCACGCCGCGTAGCTTTAACCGCTGCTGAGCTTGGTAACCCTACCATGATGCTCTACACCGGTCTAGACTGTCACGAACATGGAAAATTCGAGGATGCTTTCACATGGTTTACGAAAGGTGCCGCCTTAGGTCAAGCTGAAAGTACCGCTGAATTAGCAGATTACTACTATCATTTCTATGATACTAAAGAGCTACGCAGAGTCATTCCTTATGATCCTGTAAAAGCAATTGGACTCTACCGCCGTGCAGCTACTAAGTATTTTAGTGATGCCGGCTATGCTGCATTACAAGCTGCCTTTGGCTATATCTTCCACATTGGTCACCTACCGCTAGACTGGGGCCTCATTGCAGACTTAACCCACATGGCAGCCACAAAAGAGCGCTTTATGTTCTCCTTGCCATATATTGGTTATATGCGCATTCACGGTTTCGGTGTAACCAAGAATATACGCTTTGGTGTTCAATCCTTAACACGTGTACTAGAGGAAGAAAAGCGCGCATTAGAAGAGGAAGATCGCGTTCTCTTCTATGATATTACACGAGCTTTAACGCGCGTTGCCTTAGGCTATGCCTATGAAAAAGGCTATGTTTCAGGCAAACCTGATTTAGATACTGCTGTAGCCTATTACGAAGAATCCCATCAATACATTCTGTCTCACAAAGCTAATCTAGATGAAGAGTTAAAGGGTATTCCTATCGATGATGAAGCAGAAGAACGATTAGCGGCCTTCGAAGAGGTCGATGGTCATTGGCGTTACAAGGAAGGTATTACAGAGTCTACTACAACAGTACGTCCTGGTCATTCGGAATGGCCTCAAAATGCAGCACGTTTATCTGTAAACATGGATGACTTCTTATGGGACACTACCTTATATGATTGGCAAACCATCGAGCACGCCTTAGCATCACAAGACGAAATGAAACTTAGCTTTTACAATCATTTCCTATCCGTTCCAGACAAGCTACGCAACATTTTTAAGCTAGATGTAAAGCGTATGCTACGTGATACGTACCAAGTCAGAATACATGGTTATGACCCTACAGAAGGTCAAGAGACCATTTACCGAGCACTGATCAAAAAAGAGAATACCATTCAGCTATTAAAAGACCTCTACGATACGCACCAATTACCTGCATTAGGAGATAACTGGTCCATCGAAACGAACGAGGAAAAACCAACTTGGCATTATGTACTCGATGTAGATCAACAAGCATTTCTACTTGAAGAATACGATGATGCTAATGCGATGATACAAACTGCATTACAAGGCTTAAAAGATAAAAAGTACGAACAAATTAATGTCCGTACCCATGACTTTATTGGCCCATCCTATTTCATTTTCAGAGGCAATCACGCAAATCCATTTAGAGTGCAACTCTATTTGAAAGAATCCATGCGCCACTCTATCGATAAGGATGGAAAACCTCAAGATACTCCAGGTAATACCTATTTATTTGAACAACATTTAGGTAACGAAGTATCATTAAACTACTGGATTCAAAAAACTATTAATACCTTGGAAATCCCTGAACTAGACAACTGGAAAAAACTCAGTGTACCTAAGGCATTACAATAAAAATAACCGATAACATAAAAAGAGCTAGTACCTAATGTACTAGCTCCTTTTTTATAACCTATGAACAAGCTAAACTATTATAAATGATCATGACGGTAATGTACGCAAAAGCCCCTATAAACCAACATCGACAACACCATGATCATAAGTTTCTTCTACAGTTTCTTGTACAACCATATCACTGCGATGTACCTTATCAAGCATCTTAGAGCGAGCTGTTGTAATCGCACTTTCACTATGTTTACCACCACGCCAAGCAAACTTAGATGTACCGATTGTATATTTCAAAGTTGCATAAGGACCACTCAAATGATGAGACGCTGTTTTATAACCCGCATCAAGAGTAAGATGTGGTGTAATATGGAATTCTGCCCCCACTTTAAAGCCTTTAATAGCATCGCGTTTAGGTAATTTATAATACCCTACTTTTACAGCCTCTCTACCACGCCAGTTATAATAGTCTGCATAGACACGAGCCCATCTAGCATTTTTAAATGTTCGTGCATAGCCAATATCATAACCTCTAGCTACAGTATTTTCACTTAGAGCCCAGTGATTTTCATAAGAAACCACACCATAGTTATAAAGACTTTTATCGGGATCCATACCATATGGATACAATCCTGCAGGATCACCCAATACAGTACTTCGCCCATGGAGTCCTATATATTTTCTTTCATCAGTCCCCAGATTTCGGTACAGATTAGCATGGATTTCATTAAGACCTGCCACATATTCTACACCACCACTAACACGCTTATAACCACCTTTAAACACATGGTCATAGAACGCATTAACACCAACATAAGCATGTTCACCCTTGCTAAGACGACGATAGCCAATACCAATATTAGCATTCATCCCTAAGGATTCCTTCTTATCTGTTTGTTTATCGTGTCTTATAAACGTCCCTGCAGGTCTGGCTGGCTCCCAATAACTATCTAATTTATAAGATGAAATCTTTTCTCCACTGCGCCCAATACGACCTTGTACAAAGACAACGCTTTTAGCATTTTCATCATAATGGGTTATAGGTTGCAAGGTCTCAATATACAATTTATTGATTTCAGTAGATTTTAAACTTTTCGAAGTTACAGTATGTAGTTCATGTCTACTCGATGATGCACCAATAGCATGGTTCTGTGTATGCGTCTCTTTCGAATCTTTCATACCAACGCCGACTACCACATCTGTACGGTCCATCCAGCTAGAACGAACTGCTTCATGCTTAGCCCCATTCACTTCTGTAGTAGAGTCTGCAATACCTTGGCCATGTCCATTTTGTACATCTGCTGCAAAACCTGTAGCACTAAATGCACATGCTATGGCCCCCAAGACCATAGATTTTAATATTAAATAATCTTTCATTCTATCTTCTCCCTCTTATATCTCCACACAGAGAATGTTTCATTCTTATTTCACTTTAATTATATGAATGATTTTCGATAAGGTCAACACGAATACTTGTATATAAACGAGATTTAAAAAACATCTAAATCATCATAACTCACTTTAAATTACCAATAAAATACAATCATAACCATCCGTAGAACAGGTAGTTTACTCTGACCCTATAAGGGGCTTTCTCTAGTGGTATCCCTCTAAAGAACGCATTGAATAATCTGATTTCCCCCCTATTACCACTGGTCGCCTCCCTACTCGAGGGCTTTTCTTTTGCCTATTTTACTGGCTCACTCGTAAACGGATTGGTATATTCTTTAAAGTTTAATGTATCTTGTGCTATATCTTCTTGTAGTTGATTCCGAATATACTCTTTTATCGCTCCTTCGTATCGTCCTACCGCATCCACATAATATCCTCTACACCAGAAATGTCTATTTCTATACTAATATTTTATATTTACATATTTATCGAATATCATGAGGCTACTTTTGCTTTTTAAATATCCCATAAAATTCGATACACTTAAATGCGCTAGAATAGTTACTAGCATATCAATATAATCCAGACAGCATTCCGTCTCGATAATCTCTATATTTTTTCTCTTACATAAATCTCTTAGAATCTAATCTACATCAGCTTTTATCCAACCATAAATTATTTGTCTTCTATACTTTGGAGCAAAACAATATGATATTTACATCTTCATTCACTATGTGATAAGCTTTTTACGTAATTCATTGACAGGGAACCTCCTATGTTGAAATATTATGGTTGCCAGACCAACTTCATTTTATCACTAGGAAGTTCTTTCATTCTCTCTAAGAGATTTTACTAACCCCCAATTTAACTGGGGTTAGTCATGCCTATTCGGCGTACAATATAAGAAAAAGACCACCCGCAAGCTGGGTGGTCTTTTTTCTGGGGAATGAAATTGTTATTTGAATAAAGGCAATAAAGCGTTAGCTAAACCAGTAAGCGCTGCCAAGATTGCTTTAACGATTGCTGCAACCATTTCTCTTCCTCCTTCTCATATAAGAACAAGAACTAAACTAACTATAAATATCTTAAACTAGGAAATTAGTTTTTACATGAAATGCGTAAAAATTTACACATAAAATTTTCATGAACAAAATAACAAGGTCTTAATTGATATGAACAGTTAGGTGAGAAAGATAGCATACAATGATTTCATAAATTTCTATAAATTTTTAATATTATCTAAAGAAAAACCCTTCTCTAGTGCACATTAGTTTAAAACAAACTAAGTCTATTAGAGAAGGGTTTTCTATTGCATCTATAATTATAAAGTTTTTACAACGTCTGCGCAGCGATCGCAAAGTGTAGGGTGTTCGCTATCTTGACCTACTGTATCGCGGTGGATCCAGCAGCGTTCACATTTTTCAAGTTCAGATGGAGCAACTACTGTCGCAACGCCTGTTTCTTCGTCTTTTACAGCTTCTGCTGGTGCAGCGCCATTTACAATATGAGCTTCGGATACGATAACGAGTTTAGCCAAGCCTTCTTCACCAAGAGCGTTCAATGCGTCGAATACAGCGCCTTCAGCGTATACTGTAACGGATGCATCCAATGGGTGACCGATTGTTTTGTTTTGACGCGCAAGTTCCAATGCTTTTTGTACGGATGTACGCAAGTCTAACAATTGGTTCCATTTATCAGCCAATTCTTGGTTGAAGTGTTCAGGATGACCTTGTGGCCAATCTTGAAGCATAACGGATTCAGGCATGCCTTCTTCTTTAGGCATGTACTTCCAAACTTCTTCTGCTGTGAAGGAAAGTACAGGAGATACCATGGCTACCAATGTTTTCAAGATTTCATACATTGCTGTTTGAGCAGAACGACGAGCTACGTTGTTTTTGCTTTCAGCATACATAGTATCTTTCATTACATCAAGATAGATGGAGCTCAAGTCTACTGTACAGAAGTTATGAATTGCATGGTACAACATGTGGAATTCATAGTTTTCGTACGCTTCAGTAACCTTTTGACGTACTTCTTCTAAGCGCAACAATGCCCATTTATCGAATTCGGACATATCTGCGTAAGCCACTTTGTCAGTGTTTGGATTGAAGTCATCCAAGTTACCAAGCAAGAAGCGGAATGTATTACGGATCTTACGGTATACTTCGGACAATTGTTTTACGATGTCTTTGGACAAACGTACGTCTGCTTGGTAATCCGCGGAGGATACCCACAAACGCATAACGTCAGCGCCGTATACGTCGATGATATCGCTAGGAGCTACTGTATTACCTACAGATTTAGACATTTTGCGACCTTCGCCGTCCACAACGAAACCGTGAGTTAATACGGAGTTGTATGGTGCTTTACCTGTTGTTGCTACTGCAGTTAACAAGGAAGAATTGAACCAACCGCGATGTTGGTCGGAACCTTCAAGGTACATAGCACATGGTACATCTAAGCCGTTAACTTCAAGTACGCCAGACCAAGAGGAGCCAGAGTCGAACCATACGTCCATGATATCTGTTTCTTTTTTGAACTCATCATGACCGCAATGAGGACATTTGAAGCCTTCTGGTAACAATTCTTTTGCACTGTGAGCCCACCAAGCATCAGAGCCTTCTACAGCTACTTTTTCTTGTAATGCTTTGATAGTATCATCGTTGATGATGTGCTCGCCGCAGCTTTCACAATAGTAAATAGGAATTGGCACGCCCCAAATACGTTGACGGGAAATTACCCAGTCACCACGGTCGCGAACCATGTTGAAGATACGGTCATGGCCCCATTTAGGAATCCATTGTACTTGGTTGTCGATCGCATCAAGCGCTTGTTGACGGTAACCATCTACAGAGGAGAACCATTGTTCTGTAGCACGGTAGATGACAGGGTTTTTACAACGCCAGCAGTGAGCGTATTGGTGACGCAAGCTAGATTTGTGAAGTAATGCATTGTTGTGCGCCAAGATTTTGATTACAGGCACTTCTGCATCGTGGATTTCTACGCCAGCCAATGGGAATTCAGTATCGCCATAACGGTTGTCGTCTACTTGTTTAGTGTAGTTACCAGTTTCGTTAACAAGGGATACGATAGGAAGTTCAGTTTTGCCTTCCTTGTTATAACGCATAACGATGTTAAAGTCGTCTTCACCGTGTGCAGGAGCTGTATGTACGCAACCAGTACCTGCTTCAAGTGTTACATGGTCGCCACACAATACTGTGGAATTACGTTCTACGAATGGATGTTTGAATTCAGCCAATTCTAAGTCTGCGCCGGAGAAACGATTTACGATTTCGTAGTCTTCGATACCGATATCTTTCATAGCCGCATCAACAAGTTCAGTAGCCATCAAGTAGTATTCATCGCCTACTTTTACCCAGCCATATTCAAGCTCAGGGTTAACGGAAATAGCTACGTTGGCAGGCATTGTCCAAGGAGTAGTTGTCCAAATAACAGCATATGCTTGTTTTGGATCTACGCCAGCTGGCAATGTAACCTTTTTCTCGGATACGTAAGGGAATTTTACGTAGATGGAGAAGGATTTTTTCTCAGCATATTCGATTTCTGCTTCTGCCAATGCAGTTTCGCAGTGAGTACACCAGTATACAGTTTTAAGACCTTTATAGATATGGCCACGTTCTGCCATTTCGCCGAAGATGCCAAGTTGTTTTACTTCGAACTCAGGGCGCAATGTCAAATAAGGGCGTTCCCACTCGCCTAATACACCAAAGCGAATGAAATCTTGTTTTTGGTTTTCTACGCATTCTAATGCATATTCCTTACATTTGTTGCGCAAGTCCAATGGAGCCATTTCATGACGGTTAAGACCAGTATTTTTAATAACCGCATGCTCGATTGGCAAACCGTGTGTATCCCAACCAGGGATATAACGTGTATAATGACCAGTCATAGTTTTGTATTTCATGATGATGTCCTTCAACGTTTTGTTGAGGGCATGACCGATGTGCAATTTACCGTTCGCATATGGAGGGCCATCATGCAAAATGAAAGGTTTTGCGTCTTTACGCAATTCCAAACGTTTTTGATAAATTTTGTTGTCTTCCCAGAACTTTAAGATTTCTGGTTCGCGCTTAGGCAAATTGCCGCGCATTGGGAATTCTGTTTCAGGCAAATGTAACGTCTTACCGTAATCCATGATGTGCTCCTTTTACATAAAAAAATCGCCCGCCCCCGAAGGGACGGACGTAATATCCGTGGTACCACCCTACTGACCTTCTGTGAAAGCTAGCATATTCCGAGCATACGAAATAACTAGGCTTCATTTTGTGAAAGCCACTTAGACATATAACGGTGTTCACCGGCAGGGTTCCTGCTTGCTCCAAAGTGATCCGCAAATCTCTAGATTTCCAAACCTTTCAGCCCATGAGTTTGGTCTCTACTAAATCCGTCTGAGACGTGCCGTCTTTTTCAACGCAATCTTCATATAATAGATAATTATAGGTCGCATTAGGGTAGCTTGTCAAATATATTCTACCCTAAATGTTATATCGTATTTAACATATAATATTTCACATTATAATTCTTGTGGCACATACGGCTTCTGTACAGAATCTAATAATTTAAAATTCATCGGACTTCGTACCATTTCATTATACTGCTCAACAACGGCCTCCTCCGTTTCACTAGAAGGATTAGCCATAAAATCCTCAATAGCGTTATCAAGATGTCTCTTTTGCTCTAACCGATTCTGAGCCTCGGCGGCAGTAATCTTAGCACCAATTCCATCGGCTGCTTCCTTCTGTGCTTTCACCCATTGGAAATCACTATCGGATTTATGCTCCACAATATGATCTACTATACCGCTATAAATAAGCATCATTTCCGCCATATTAGCGCCATTCGTCTGCCCATTGTTGCGCATCAACTTAACAAGACGTTCTCCCTCCTGCTTGTGATAGGTTTTAACAATGGTATCTAACGCATTATATTTTGGTCCAAATGCTTCAATTAATGATGAAAGCTTCTCCAACTGCGTATGAGCAAATGCATAATTATCTGATTCATAGCGTTTTTCTTTATAATACGTATCTAGCTCTTTCACGACTACCACAACGTCGTGTAATACCGGTAATAAAGCATCTGTAGCTGCTTCCAAGTCACTATGTGTGTGCCCCGCTTCTCGCGCCGCAATGAGTTCTTGCTCAAGACGTTCATAATCCCGCACCTTAAACTCAGCTAGCGGTACATTTTGTTGTGCTTGCTGCACCGTTTCCATATGTTGATGACTATATTTTACACTAGTGAAATTAAACTCATTTGTGGCAGCCAAATAAAATCTAAAAACGCGCCAGATTTCCTTCTCACTATCGCTTTGCGTAGCTTTCACCTGACTGTTTGTCTTTAAATTATCCATATTAAACTCACAACCACTTACAACGCCTACACTCGCCACGATACACACAACTAAACCTATCCGGTGCCACCAATTCTGACCACTCATCTATCTCTCCTAAATGCTCTACATTCCCATAAATTAATATTACAGATATTGTATAAAATTAATACATCCAATTCAAGATGAGGAAATAACAAGACATAAGAAAACCCCATACAAAGTATGGGGTATAAAATATTATATTTGGGATAATAACTGTGGGGCGAACATTTCGCTCTATCAAGGCCCCCCTTAGTGTTATTCTATACGATTAGTATAACAATTAAATTTTACTGATGTCAATCAAGCAACTTAAGAAATGGCTGCTAATTAAATTCTATCAAATCCATCATATGGTAAGTCATACGTCTTATAGTCATAGCCAGTAATACGCCACATCTTATTATCCATTTGAGTCATTTCTATAGGTAATACTTTGATTTCATTAGTCTTCGTATCCAATGCGCGAATTTCTATATTAACAACTCCATCTTTCTTACTTTTTTCCTCTATGGAAATTAATTCATATCGTCCTACTTCTTTTAACGTCTGCAAATTATCTTTAAATGGATCTTTAGGGTCAGGTCTATGTGGTATATGACTTCTTAAATCTTGGTTAAGTAATACCTCTTTTACATCTAAATAATAATTATCTATTGCTGTAAATAGCAATGCTTCTCCAAGATTCAAAATCTTAGTTTCTCCTTTTGAATTAGTTTGAGATATATTCCGCCCATCAGATTCTTTAAGTAGTTTTTCGATATATGGATCATAAATACGGTGTAAAATACCTTCGCCATCTACGTATTTAAAAAATGTATCTGGATCACCATTTTGAATTGATTCATATATAATCTTTAAAGAGTATTCAGGTGACTGCTGATACTGCTTATTCAGATGATCTATATATATTTTGTAGCCTATACCAGCCACTGCCATGATACCTATCAATGCAAAAACTAAAAACTTAGTTATACTTACCTTTATAAATTTCATTACTATTATCCCTCTCTCATCAGATAATTTATTGCGACACATAATTAACTTACAATATATCATAGCCATAAGTTTATAGATAGTTTAAATTTATAGATATAACACATAAAAATGCCACCTTTATCATGTTCCAATAAAGGTGGCATATTCATATAAATAGACTTTACATTATAGTGCTAAAAAGGACATCCAAATATTAAAAACTGTAAGGCAAATACATGCTAGCATTGCTTCTTGGTCCATGCTTTCAGATGGTGTTTCTTTTAGACCTGTACGAGCAGCTTCTTCAGCAGTAATTACTTCATAGCTTGTTGGAGAACCATATTGGTTATCACCTACATCACCTGGTTTAGCCAATAAATAAATGACATATACAAGACCGATGATTGGAACAAATATAATTAGCCAAAACCATCCAGATTTATTTATATCATGTAAACGACGAACTGCAATACCAAGAGACGGTAAAAACATAACACAAGTATAGGCAAAAGATAATAAATTAATAAGTGATCCCAAGAATGAATGGCCAAAAATAAATCTTAATAGAGTAAATACAAAACCTATGACAACTGTAACCGCTGTAAAGCGCCAATATTCACTGCGACTAGCTCTAGTACGGAAGTTTACAAAATTACCAACTACAGAATGCTTGAAATTATCAATATACGAAAGGTTTTTAATGTTTAAATCAGTCATAATTCTCTCCTATTAAATGACAAATTGAAATTAATTTATTATACAACAAAACAGCCTCCTGCACCATGCGAGAGGCTGTTATTTGTATATATAGTTTACATCGCACTAGTCATTAGTAATCGATCTACTAGGAACCATAGCACAAAGATGGCACATAGTAATCCTGCTGTAAGGCCTGTGGTAGGTGTAGCATCAATCAAACCAATTTCATGAGCCATTTGTTTTGTAAGAATAACATGCCCTGTTGGTAATCCAAAACGGTTTGTATGGCTTTCACCAGGAAGAGCCATTAACACTAACAATATAATTGTACCAATAACAGGAACGAGGCCCACAAAGACAAGTCCGCCAGAACGGCCTTGATCGTGCAATCGTCGTACTGCAACAGCTACGCTAGGGATGACCATAACAACGGACATAAGTACAAGAATAACTAGCCCGAAGCCTACACCAACGGCACTAGAGAGCGGACTAATATAGCTCAAGAACGCACAGGTAAATAGAATGGCTACAAAGAGCAATTGGTACATCAAAAAGAAATTCCAATATTCGCTACGGCTAGCACGGCCTTCAAAGTCAGCGTATTTATAAACAAAGCATTGTTTAAAGTTTTCAATCATTCCTAGACTATATTTATCTAGCGAAATGGGTGCTTTGCGGATACGTCCACAGTTTGGACAGTATCGTTCACTTTTTAACACCTCATGTCCACAATATGGACAAGGTCTCATAATAAACTCCTTCCATCCACAGCAGGAAACAGTGAAGCTCATAAAGTCCTGTTGCTTTAACACATATAGTAACTTAGATATGTTTTGAAGTAATCATATCTATATTTTTGAATTCATCTTGATTTCATTTTACTACAAAGTGTTATATTGTCTATAAAGGAGTTGTTAAACTTTTATAAAATAAAATAATAATTATGCTATTAAACGTAGATTAATACTATATATAGCCATTAGCGTTAATACCATACCATAATATATCACCGATGGTATCTCCAAATACGATGGATTGAAGAATAAATATGGTAATGCCCATAATCCAGTCTTGTTTTCGGGACGGCGTTTCTTCGAGCCCCGTAGATTGGCTTATAGTAGCCGTAATAGGAGTATAGGCAGTTCTTTCACCGTAGCTATTCTCACAGGTATCGCCCCGTTTCAATTCGTAGGTTAAGAATATAAAGAACCCAATAATTGGAATAAAGGATATCAGCTGAGTCCAGCCGCTGCGGCCAATATCATGCATGCGTCGCGTTGTAATGGCAATATTAGGAAGCACGAAAAATAGCGTTACTAATAACGTGATCGTATCAATAATGGACTCAAAATTATAGAGTCCAACACCTTTACAAAGAATAGCTACGACTTCCAAGGTACCTTGAATCATCATCATTCCAGCCATAAATCGCCAATACTCACTACGGCTCGCACGACCTTTAAAATTAGCGTAGTTTTTGATGCCTAGCACAAAGGCATCGGTATAGTTCAAATCATATACATTTACAGATGCCATAGCCTAGTCCTCCTCAAACTCTTCAAAACCAATGATTTTCCAACCATTGCCAGTGTTGTATAAACGAACTAACATGGATGGTCTTTTATCTACAAAGTCCACCCTATATCCTATATAGTCCACAACAGCATCATCATCAACATCTTGGGTGACATAGTCTAAGTGTATAGACTCAACTTCAGCACGCGATTCTTTTGTCTTAGCTTGTTGCCAAAGATCAAAGGTACCGTATCGTTCCATTTCACGACCGCTCAAATTGCGATACGCACTATGATAGTCTCCATTCGCCAGTTCTTTGTAATACTCTTTCACCACAAGATAGCCTTCTGTTGTGGCAGAATCACTATGTAATAAACGATTTGCTTTTTTGGTGAAAGCCCCCTGCCCCAAGTTCCCAAAGGCAGTTTCTTCTACCATATAGTTATGCCCCATCATAGAGGAACCTATACTATTTGCAACCCAGCCTAAAACAAGAAGAACCACGATGAAGGCACCCGAAACAGATTGCTTTTCATGTATACTAGGTTCTACAGATATCTGTTCATTAGTTATGCTTACTTCTTGTGTGGGAGCCGATCTTTTACATAACAAATAGAGCAACGCAATCCATCCTAAAATAGGAATAAAGCTGAGAAGCATCAAGGTTGGGTCATTATTAGAGTCGCGTAACCGTCTCGCTACCATCATAATGGTGGGCAACACTAACACTACTGTTAATGCCATCAATACGCCGCCCCCTAAGGATATGGCATATAAAAATCCATAGGGTATGAATGTGGCAAGACCTGTTATAAAAGTAACTAGACCATATACAAAGGTCATAGCGCTTATGGTAAGCCAAAAGTCGGCTGTCGTTGTTCGTCCCTTATGATTCGCATAGTTTTCAACTAGCTCACGATAGAGGATTTCAAATACTCTCTGCTTCATAAATCTCCTACTATATTTAGATATGATACAAACTTAGATAATCCTATTATACTATGCTTTACCAACGCTATCACTTCATTTTTTCTTCATCAAATTTATCTATACTAATAATATATTTTTCACAACTAAAATTCGTGCAATTAAATTTAAAATCTGTGAAAACCATCGCATGGTAAAGAACGATGATGGTACAGTAGACAGCAGTGCTCATCCATGGTTCAAATCAGATCAAAAGAAATATAGAAAACACAGAATTTCTGAACGTGAAAAACATGATAAAAATGCCACTGCCAAACGCAGTGAACAACATCAACGTTCCGAATCTACAAACGGCTAATCATTCCCCTTTCATAACTGGTTATCCAGTCATATAACACATAACTAAACTAACTAACCTAAAAAGGACGTTATACACATGTATAACGTCCTTTTTAGTATGTATTGTATTATCTATTTTATTATGCGTTAGCTTTTTGTACAGCTTGTTTCATAGATTGCACGTAGTCAAATAATGCTTGGTCTGCATGTTCACCGTGTTCTGCCACGATTTTAACGATAGCAGAGCCTACGATAGCACCGTCAGATACGCGAGCCATTGCTTCCGCTTGTTCTGGCTTAGAAATACCGAAACCAACGGCTACAGGAATATCTGTATATTTGCGAATCGTCTCAACGATGGATTTAATATCTGTCTTGATTTCGCTACGCATGCCTGTAACACCGAGGGAAGACACGCAGTACACAAAACCTTCTGCGTCTTTTGCGATCATTTCGATGCGGTTTTCGGATGTTGGCGCGATCAAGGATACCACTTCAACGCCATGTTTATTAGCTACACTCGCCAGTTCCCCTTTTTCTTCAAACGGCATATCTGGCACGATAACACCAGAGATACCAACCTCTTCGCAGAGGGTAAAGAATTTTTCACGGCCAAATACATAGATAGGGTTCAAGTAGGTCATGAACACGAGTGGTACTGTCACTGCTTCATCACCACTGCGCAAACGACGCACCATATCAAAGATATCGTGAATTTTTACGCCTGTAGATAATGCGCGTGTGCTCGCTTCCTGGATAACTGGGCCTTCCGCTGTTGGATCAGAGAAAGGAATACCAATTTCTACCATGTCGGCGCCGGCTTTCACCATAACGCGAATATAACGTTCTGTATTCTCGATGCCATGATCACCAGCGCTGATGAATGGGATGAATGCCTTACCCTTTGTGAAAGCGTCTTTAATTTTACTCATGAAGATCCACCCCTCTATATTTCGCCATAGCCGCTACGTCTTTGTCACCGCGACCAGATAAACAAATAATAATGATATCATCCTTGCTCATGGTTGGAGCAATTTTACGAGCATGTGCCACTGCATGAGCACTTTCAATAGCTGGAATAATACCTTCTAAACGAGACAAGTATTCGAATGCATCCACTGCTTCATCATCCGTTACAGGCACGTATTCAGCACGACCGCTATCGTGCAAGTACGCATGTTCAGGTCCGATGCCAGGGTAATCAAGGCCTGCAGAGATAGAGTATACTGGAGCAATTTGGCCGTCTTCGTCTTGGCAGAAGTAAGATTTCATGCCATGGAAGATACCCACGGAACCTTTTGCGATTGTTGCTGCATGTTCCTCTGTATCAACACCACGACCAGCGGCTTCACAACCGATGAGGCGAACCTCTTCATCAGGAATGAAGTGATAGAACATGCCCATCGCATTGGATCCCCCGCCTACGCAAGCCATAACAGCTGTTGGCAATTTGCCTTCTGCTTCAAGGATTTGCTCACGTGCTTCACGGCTGATGATAGATTGGAAGTCACGAACGATCATAGGGAATGGATGCGCACCCATAACAGAGCCCAATACATAGTGCGTATCGGACATGCGGTTTGTCCATTCGCGCAATGCTTCAGAAACAGCATCTTTTAACGTACTAGTACCACTTGTTACAGGATGCACTTTAGTACCTAATAACTCCATACGGTATACGTTAAGCGCTTGACGTTCACAATCTTCAGCACCCATGTATACTTCACATTCCATGCCCATCAACGCAGCAATAGTAGCTGTTGCCACGCCGTGTTGACCTGCACCAGTTTCAGCAATAACACGAGTTTTACCCATGCGTTTTGCCAATAACATTTGACCGATTACATTGTTCAATTTGTGAGACCCAGTATGGTTCAAATCTTCACGTTTCAAATAAATTTTGGCACCACCAAGGTCTTTTGTCATGCGATCTGCATAGTATAAAAGGGATGGACGACCTGTATATTTTTTGTGTAAATCCTCAAGTTCGCGCACGAAATCAGGATCATCTTTGTACTTGTTGTATGCCTCTTCCAATTCGATGACTGCATTCATCAATGTTTCTGGCATAAATTGGCCACCGAAGGAGCCAAAATAACCATGTCTTTGTTCACTCATATAACTTACCTTTCCATATACCATTCCTGCTAGCACGCCTGTATAACGTTGCTATTGGTATCTATCTCAACAATCGATGAATTCCATCGGATGTGTCTAAAATATTATTATATCTTAGATTTATGTATTTTCTATGATTACTCGCCTATAATAGGCCTTATTCTCTCAACATTTAGTGAGCTATGGTTCTCACGATGTTTGTGAAAGCTTTAATTTTCTCATCGTCTTTCACGCCATTTGTTTCAATGCCGCTACTAATATCTATGCCATAAGGGCGAACTGTGCGGATAGCACGTGCCACGTTAGTACTGTCGATACCACCTGCGAGCATAAACGGACGTTCAAACTCATCTAAGCAAGACCAGTCGAATACTTCGCCCGTACCGCCGCGCTCGTCCTTGTGGTACGCATCAAATAATAACATATCCGCACTGCTATCGATCCACGCTTCTGCATCTGCAGCGCTGCAGATTTGAACAGCCTTCCAAACCTCTACATCTGTTTTCTCTTTGAGAGATTGGATGAAAGCTTCATCTTCATCGCCGTGCAATTGCACTGCGTCAAGATTGACTTCTTTAGCGATTGTAACGAGATTATCTAATGTTTCATTGACGAAGACACCTACCGTTTTAATATTCTCAAAACTAGGATTTTCTTGGACAAATTCCTTACTATCTTGTACTGTTTCAGCATTCATTGGCACTTCAACTACACCATATGTTTTTGCGTATTGTTTATGAAGTTCTTCCACTAATGTTTTAGCTTGGTCTACCGTCACTTGCCGTTTGCTCGGTGCAAATACAAGGCCCATATAATCTGGTTTTGCCTCTACTACTGCAGGGATTGTTTCTACTTTAGAGATGCCACACATCTTAACCTTTGGCGTGTAGTATGTGGGGCCATAGAGATATGCCAACTTTTCAACCTTGTTAGGAGAACGCATAAACGTTTCACCCATCAAGGCTACACCGATATTGTTATCCCGCAGCACTTGGATATCCTCTGGCGTTTCTAGACCGCTTTCAGATACAAAGATCACATCGTCTTGAACGAGATTGCGCAAGCGTACACTATTTTGTACGTCTACGGTGAAGTCTTTTAAATTACGGTTGTTAACGCCAATAATGCGGGCACCGCAATCAATAGCCATTTGTACTTCTTTTTCGTCGTGAGCCTCAACCAAGGAAGACAAACCAAGAGAGTCAGCTAACTCACGGAACTTAGTCAATGTTGGCACATCGAGGCATGCACAGATTAATAGGATTGCACTAGCGCCCCATACCTTTGCTTGGTAGATTTGGTATTCATCAATGATGAAGTCCTTACGAAGGACTGGAATTTTTACGGTACTAGCGATTTCTTGTAAGTATTTTTTATCACCTTTAAAGAAGTCTGGCTCCGTCAGTACAGAAATGGCTGCTGCACCAGCAATCTCATATTCTTTGGCGATATCTAAATACGGGAAGTGCTCTGCTATGATGCCTTTTGATGGAGATGCCTTCTTTACTTCACAAATGAAGTTAAAGTCTTGCTGGCGAAGGGCTGCTTCAAAAGGAAATCCTGTATCAGATGGTAACGCCAAAGCCGCTGCTTTTACAGTCTCAGGCGTTTCCACCTCTTTTTCTTTGGCCACTCGAATTTTAGTAGCCTCTACAATCTTATCTAAAATCAATGGTTATACCTCTTGGGTTGCTTTCACAAACTGTTCCATTGTAGCAAGAGCCTTACCAGAGTCGATCATGTTTTTCGCCTCTTCAATGCCCTCTGCCAATGTAAGCCCCTCTTTAGCGAGGTAAATCGCCATGCCAGCATTGAGGAGAACCGCCGTGCGTTTACCGCCTTGTTCACCACCGAGAACGTGACGAGTAATCTCAGCATTTACCGTAGCATCGCCACCTTCTAGCTCAGTTTTATCGGCGTATTCGAAACCATAGTCCTTAGGATCGAATTCGTAGCTTGTGAAAGTACCATTATTAATTTCGCATACGTACGTTTTGTTAGTAGCTGTAATTTCATCAAGACCGTCGAATCCGTGTACCACAGCACCGCGTTTAACCCCAAGGTTAGCCAATACGCGAGCCAATGGCTCTACCAAAGATTTATCGTAAACGCCCATCAACTCCACAGTAGCACCTGCTGGATTCGCCAATGGTCCAAGGATGTTGAACACAGTACGAACGCCTAACGCCTTACGTACAGGGCCAGCATACTTCATAGCTTGGTGGTATACAGGAGCAAACATGAAGCACATATTGGCTTTGTTGAGGACTGCCTCATTTTGTTCACCGTTAAGCTCTAGTTTAGCGCCCAATGCTTCGATCAAATCAGCTGCGCCACATTTACTAGATACACTGCGGTTACCATGTTTCGCTACAGGAATACCTGCTGCAGAAATGATAAAACCAGATGTAGTAGAAATGTTAAATGTATTAGCTTCATCGCCGCCAGTACCTACGATTTCCACAACAGTACCTTCATGAGGCACAGAACCAGCCTTCTCGCGCATAACCTCAGCAAAAGCCGTAACCTCATCTACAGTAGGCCCTTTCGCTGCAAGAGCGCACAAGAAACCAGCCATAGGAACCTCGTCTACCTCGCCGCTCATAATTTTATTCATTGTATCTTTAGCAAGGTCGTAGGATAAATCTTGACCATGCGTTACTGCATATAATGCGTCTTTAATCATTTTAAATCTCCTTTTTAGGATATCTATTAAATTAATACCATTCTACCTAGGCTGTACCGATTGGGTCATGCCCTCAGCCTCCAAGAGGCCACCCCCCGCTATGCGGGGCGCCAAGTCGGCTTCACACATAACCCAATCGCACCTATCAGCAAAATCATACCAATTTAATAGATATCCCTCAAACAAACTATTATCAAATGATCCTGCGCATTATATAGAGTAATGCACAGGTCATTCCTTTATAGGGGGTGGGAATGGTGGTGCTGCGCACCACCACTTCTTAGATAAGGGGTTCTGATTCGCATATTTCTTTAGAAAATATGGCTACAGTTTACGATATGTATTGTAGAGGGGCTATTATTAGGTAATGCCAAGGTAGAGTTGGCAGGAAATAAGGTCTTAAGGAACGACTTGGCGGCCTCACGTAGTGAGGTGGTGGCCACTTGGAGTTCCGAGAGACCTTATTTCTGCTCTATCATTCTAAGACTTATAAATAGCCCCTCGAATACAAACAGAGGTTATTTTTCTAAGAAATTGCGAATCATTTGTTCCCCGTTTGGCGTCATGATGGATTCCGGATGGAATTGCACGCCGTAGATTGGGTAGTCTTTGTGTTCTACGCTCATTACTTCGCCGTCGTCTGTAATGGATGTGACGATGAGTTCGCTTGGGATTGTTTCGTCTACAATCGCCAAGGAGTGGTAGCGAGCGACTTCGAATTGTTCTGGTACACCTTTAAGGATTTTGGATGGGTGTACTTGTTTTGCTACGCTTTGTTTGCCGTGCATTACTTGTTTTGCGTAGGAAACGGTGCCGCCGAACACTTCGCCAATGGCTTGGTGTCCAAGGCATACGCCAAGAATTGGGAATTCACCTTTGCATTCGCGCAATAGGTCTTCATATACGCCCGCATCAGCTGGTCTGCCAGGTCCTGGTGAAAGTATCACACAGTCTGGTTTCAAAGCGCGGATTTCTTCAACTGTTAATTCATCACTGCGGATGACTTTAATATCTGGATCGATAGAGCCTACTAATTGGTATAAATTGAAGGAGAAGCTATCGTAATTATCTATAAGGAGTACCATTATTCTACCTCCTGTGCATCTGTAATTGCGGAAATCATGGATTGGCCTTTAATCAAAGTTTCATTGTATTCACTAGCAGGTACGCTATCGCGAACGATACCTGCGCCAGCGCGAACATAGACCTTACCGCCTTTATTCATAGCCATGCGGATACCGATACATACGTCCATGTTACCGGAGAAATCAATGTAACCTACAGCGCCGCCGTATACACCGCGTGGGCTTTTTTCTAGTTCGTGTAAAATCTCGATAGCACGAATTTTAGGAGCCCCAGACAATGTTCCGGCTGGCAATGTAGCACCGATAGCATCCAATGCATCTTTGCCGTCTTGAATGTCACCGCTTACAGTAGATGTAATGTGAATTACATGGGAGAAACGTTGCAACATATGTAACGCCTCTACTTTCACGGAACCAAATTTAGAGATTTTACCTAAGTCGTTACGGCCAAGGTCAACGAGCATATTATGCTCAGCCAACTCTTTTTCGTCGTTAATGAGTTTTTCTTCAATCGCAAGGTCCTCTGCTTCGTTTTTGCCACGGCGCATTGTGCCCGCAATTGGGAAGGTGTACATCTTACCATCTGTCAATTTTACCAATGTTTCTGGAGAGGCACCTGTAAGCTCTACATCGCCACCAGATAGGTAGAACATGTATGGCGATGGGTTCAATGTACGCAATACACGGTATGCATTTAACAAGCTGCCTTCAAACTCGGCTTCGCGGCGGTTAGATACAACACATTGGAAGATATCCCCTTCTTTGATGTAGTGCTGTGTCTTTTTAACAACGGCTTCGAACTCGTCCTTTGTGAACTCAGAGGTAAACTCTGTTTTAAGAACGCCTTTTGGCACATCTGCCTCTTTGCCATTTACAACGAGATCAGCTAATGCTTTCAACTCAAGCTCAGCCTTGTTGTAGTTACGTTCCAAATCGCTTGTGCTAATGTTAGCGATCAAATAGATTTTATTTTTATAATGGTCGAATGCGATAACCTTATCAAAGAGCATAAGGTCTACATCGTTTACCATGGCAGAATCATCATCTGGTGTTGGGAAGTCCAATGTTGGCTCGATGTAGCGAATGTATTCGCAAGCAAAGTACCCTACAAAGCCACCTGTGAAGGTTGGTAACTCTTCTAGGCGAGGGCTTTTATATTGGCTCAAAATATTGCGAATTTCCGCAGCAGGATCAGAGCACTCGAAGGTGCGAGTAGTACCATCTTTAATAGTCATTTTATGGTTTTTGCAGAATAGCTCGATTTTAGGATCATAGCCCAAGAAGGAGTAACGACCCCAATGATTACTATTATCCGCACTTTCAAGCAAGTACGTATGACTACTCACTTGTTTTAACGCTTTCAACACGCTAATCGGTGTGCGTACGTCGGATAAAATTTCCATATATACAGGCACGATATCGTAGCCCGGTGCGATAGCTTTCACACGGTCTAAACTAGGAAAAATCATGAGAACCTCCATCTGGCATTTGCCAATAAAAAAACTCGCCCATGACAATATAACGTCAAGGACGAGTTTATAGTTCTATTATTACAATTTGATTGTATGTGCTATAAATCGCGGTACCACCTTGTTTGAATGCTGTGCATTCCCCTTTCGCAGGATACTAACATATCCCTCACGACTAACGCTCGTGTGACGTCGCACCATACTAGGAATGAAATCATTCTGTTCCATGCGCCCTCGGTGGTCCATTTAATAAGCTGCGTACTACGGGTTCTCAGCTAATCCCGCTCTCTGTGAGTGCATTTCCTATTTTTATCTCCACCTCATCGGTTTCTTTTAGGCGAGTATAAAATTATAATCTGATTATAATGTTTCTATAGAATGAAAGTCAAGAAAAATCTCAACTTTCACCTTATCCTTACATTCGTTCATCATCTAATATCCATATATAATCCAATTATTGATTTCCCCTAGTCCCCTCCAAATTCAGAATATTTATATTGTATTCCTCTAAACACTAATAGTATACTGAAACTACATATGTTATCAGCTTATACTGATATTATGCCAAGGAGAGAGCATGAGTTTTTATTTTACTGATCAAATACAGCAGTCTTTCAATAAAATATTCCATCAATGTAATAAAGATATCGCTTGGGAGGGTAAGGCCGAGCTTGACGCCCTTGTGAAACTTGACGAGGAAGGTCAAAAGATTCCTGGTATTGGCGATGTGTAAGCTATTTTGGCGCGCGTCTATTCTGGCCCTCAGTTCACCTGGATTGAAGCAGGCTTTCCTGAAGATGACACAAAGGCGTATAGTTATTTACATACAGCTATTCGCAAAGGCAGTGCCATCGCTATTTTACAGGCTATGCGTACCTCAGGTGCCCTTACACCAACTATTGAAAAAGAGTTGCCTATGACAAAGGACCAAGCCTTCCAGCGCGTCTATGAAGGCGCCCAAAAGGGTTGTTCTTACTGCACCTACGCCATTGCCAATGTATTCCAATGGGGGGGATTACCACATCTTACCATCGGCTCAAAAGGTGGCTAATGAAGGTGAACCATCTACCTTTGTCCGTTTCTTAAAAGGCTTGTTTGCCCAAGCAGATCAACGTAGGTTCGCAAATAAAATAACTACCATTGCTCAGAAATGGTTGCGTAAATCCGCCGAAGCAGGCCTTATTATTGCATACCGCAACTTACGCATTACCTATATAGAGCAAGATAATAGTGCAATGGAAGAACAAGTCATTTTTGAAGGGGCTGCAGCAGGTTTGCCACTCATGATGTATTTAGCTGGCGATATTTGTAAGTCTCGCGAGGAGCATGAACGAGCTCTCGAATATTTTGAACGCGGTGCCGCCATGAATAATGGCATGTGTTTGCGTGAAGCTGCCGAGTACTATGCAAAACCATGTGAGTCTAACAAAAGAATCCCTCAGGATATTCAAAAGGCTCTCAGATACTACGAGCGTGCTGCTATAAGCCCAGATTATTTAGACTTTAATGACCACGCTTATGTTACAATGCAAGCCATCATTCTTCGCACATTGAATATCGATGGTCAGTCTCAAGACTGATCTCGCATCGCCCACTTATTACAACAACCAGCTATTTACACTCTCGACGCCATTTGGCCATATCTCGCTTATGTATTTACTTTTAAAAAAGGTAATACCCCTGCTATAAGAACCGCCATAGAGTGCGTCAATCAGGCTAGCAAATGTTACGATAGATACGGTAGTTATGACTATGCGGACCATCTATGGCAACTGGCCGCCGGCTATTGCTACGAAATTGGTGCCATTACAAAAGAACCTGATTTAGACCAAGCCGTTACGTTTTACGAGCATGCTCGTGAAAGCATCAGACGTCTCAACACAAGAAACGATAATTGGTTAGGTACTGGTGAGCCGTTGGTAATTCCTGACGAAGCCTCTGAGCGATTAGAGGCCTTTGAATTCGTTGATGGACATTATCAGTACAAAGAAGGGATAACGCAATCTTCTACAACATGTAATCCTATGCCCCCTGCTTGGCCTCAAAACTCCGTAGATGTATTAGAAATCTTTGAGGACTCTACTACTGGTTGGCGCACCAATAAATACGACTGGAATTTCATTCAACGGGAATGGGATACACAAAAATATCTCAGCTTTATCATCTACGATAATCGCCAATCCATAGAAAACGTAATTTACGATGTGTACAGTATCGTTATGTTCCACAATGAAGACAAAAACTCTTGTACTATCTATCTATACGGTTACATTGAGGATACTAGCAGACAGGATGAAAACGTAGAGCCTACAGTATATGAAATAAGATACTTTAAAGAAATGTCCATTTCTGAAGGTCTCGGTTTAATTAAAGACTTCTATGATAATGCTACATTGCCTGTGATTGATGAAAGTTGGGAGAAACAGTACAAAAATACTACGCCACCTCGAGAATATGTATTAACTTGTGACAACGATATCTTCTACCTCAATCAATATGAATTTTCAAATCAAATGATTAAGGATGCCTTAGAAGGCGTAGCGAATGGTAAGTATGATATGATTTCGGTTCGCCCTTCTAGCATTGATGATCAATGCATTAGCTATTATATCGAGCGCAAAAAAGGTAAAAACTTACGCATTCAACTCTATGCCACTGTAGACGAGGACAACGAATATGTCTTCGAACGAGAATCTTGCAACTTAACCTCCATCAACTACTGGATTCAGGAATCTATAACAAGTAACAAACTTCCAGATTTAAGTGATTGGGATGAAATAAAAAACAAATAAGAGTATTATTTTATTAAGAACATACTACGATTAAGAAAGGAGGAATACGTTGGAAACGTGGAAACGAACGGTTTACATCAGTTTAATATGTGTATTCTGCACCTCTTTTGGAGTGAGCCAATTAGGCCCTATTCTCCCCCTATATTTTCATGATTTAGGTGTGCAAACTCCAGAGGCTATGTCACTCTGGTCAGGTTTAGCAACCGGCGCAACCTATTTAATTGTCTGTTTAGTTGCACCATTTTGGGGTCGTATAGCAGATAAAAAAGGGCGCAAAATCACATTAATACGTTCTAGCTTTGGTATGGCTTTATGTAATCTTTTACTCGGCTTTCAAACAACACCTGAAGGGGTTGTAATAATTCGCCTCATACAAGGTTTAGTAAATGGTTTTTATTCTGCAACTATTACATTGATTGCTTCAGAATCTCCCATTGAACGAACTGGTTGGGCACTTAGCCTATTAGCTTCCGCCAATCTTGCTGGTTCACTGATTGGTCCTTTATTAGGTGGCTACATTGCAGATACGGTGGGCATTCGCAATGACTTTATCATCGTCGGTGCGCTCATGGGGTTAGCCGGTGTACTAGCTACTATATTCATCCATGAAAATTATGTACCACAACCGAATCCTGAAAAACTTTCCATCCGTAATTTAAAAGAGCAAATACCGGAATTTAATAGTATTGTCGCATTATGTGTAGCGTCCTTTATCTATGCCATATGCATCATGTCCTTACAACCTGTTATCTCTGTATATATTAAGGGAATCGTTCCTAGTGATACAGAAAATCTGGCATTTATTGCAGGCGCTGTATTCTCCGCTATGGGTATTGCTCAACTTATGAGTAGCTCTCCACTAGGTAAATTGGTCGATAAAATTGGCCCCCGTAAAGTGTTAGTAGTATCTCTTATCTATGTAGGGATTCTAAATATCCCTCAAGCCTATGTTTCCGATGTATATCAACTTGCCATCATCAGATTCCTACAAGGCTTTGGGTTAGGTGGTATGCTTCCTGCTTTAAACACCTACCTATCTTCCAAAACACCTCGAGAATTTACAGGCCAAGTATTCTCCTATAATCAATCCTGTCTATTCTTTGGCTATTTCTTAGGATCTGTCGGCGGTGCTAGCCTTATGGCATGGCTAGGCTTTACTACACTATTCTGGGTTAGTGGTGGCTTATTTATTATTTCCGCTCTATGGATTGGTTTTAAACTAAAATAATAGAAATTTACAATATAAATAGAACCCCATAACTCTACAATATAAGGAGAACCCCATCATGATATTAATCATAATGGGGTTCTTTTATTGTAAGTTTTAAATTTAAAGTCGTGGAACAACTATGTTTTATTGAATTATAATTGACCAACTACATTAGTATTCAATTATAGTAACAATACCATAATAACCACTGTAGCAATAATACATGGTACAGCATTACGTTTCGCCATTTCCATAGGGTTAATACCAGCAAGGCCGGCAATGATGATACCTGCACCTGCTACTGGACTCATACTACGACCGATACCAGCACCCAATTGAGCCATGGAGCCTAATTGCATAATACCATACCCAAAGTCTGCTGCATGCGGTGTTACGGCACCATTAAATGCAAGGGCTGCCGCATTACCAGAACCAGAGATAACTGCCAATAAGAATGGACCAAAGGCAGCACCGATTTGAGCAATTTGTTGAGAGTTCTTCATGCCATCAATGAGTGCACTTGTAAGGCCGATGTACTGCATACCTGCTGTAAAGCACGCTGCCGCAGCCATAAGACCTACTACATCACACATGCCGTCACCAGTACCGCGGAAGAATTTCTTAACTGCATCTGTTACATTAGGTCGTACCGCAATAATACCGATAGCCGTACCAATTAACATGGACACAGGAACGGAAATCTCTGGAATCACTGCTACTTGTTTACTACCAAGTACGAGTAATACAAGAGGAATGATTGGGATGATGGCATATAAGTAATTTACCTTGAATTCTTTGCCTTCTTCTTCGTTAGCATCTTTCAATACATACCCTGTATGTTCCTTCTTAACGATAGCTACGATATTGAGCAAGATTGCCGCTACTACAATGCCGATTATAGCTTGCATAGAGAAGCTAGCAATAACGGTCATAACGTCTTCACCTGCAAGTTGTGCTACTTGAGGGTTAAACATAAGGCCTGGGCTCAATGCACTACCCCAAGTACCTAAGAAAATAGCAGAGCCTGCCATTGCAGGATGCACACCAGAACGAATCAATGCAGGAATTAATAATGCACCTACTGCAGCCGCACAGCCTGCCGCTGTAGGCAACGCAATGTTGATCAAAAATGTAATAATAACAGCACCAGGAATGATGATTTTAGTCATCTTTTTAAGGCCTGCAGAGATGAAATATACCATGTGCTCTGTACATTTTGTATATTCCATAACATAACTAAAACCAAGTACTGTACAAATGGTTGGTACAAGCCCTGGATTTGTAAGTTCTTTTACAAAGGCTGTCGTACCAGCACCAAGCTGCCCACCAATAAAGCACATTAATAAGCCCGATAGCAATAAAACGAGCCGTGTTTCAAACTGTTTAATAATGGCAATAAACGTCGCCACTACGATAACAATACCAGTAATAACCATAATCTCTCCAATCCGTGTACTTTCAACTTAAAACGACTAACAACACTCTATTGCATCTTAAATTTGAAATACACTTTTACACAATCTGATATCAACGGATATCTCTACTTACACAAGTTTTGTAGTTTCTAAACTAAGTTTTCTAAGCACTGTATCCAATACCTTAGCTCCCGTAACGATGTCATCTAGGTCCGCAAATTCAGCCGGATTATGACTAATACCTTCACGACATGGGATAAAAATCATTCCCGTTGGAACATCATCGGCCCAGTGCATAGCATCATGACCAGCACCGCTTGGCATGGTCATATAGTCTACACCTACAGACTTAACAGCCTCTTCGATTTCTCGAATCATAGCTGGATGCATCGCTACAGGATGATCCTGTGCAATAGGCTCAATCGTATAGGATAAGCCTCGTTTTTCCGCAATAACATCAATAAATTCCTTAATGAGGGTAACTACAGAATCACGGGCCACCTTAGAAATACTGCGAATATCTACACCAAGTTTAACCGCCCCAGGGATAACGTTCATCGCGCCCGGTGTTACCTCCACAACACCAACTGTGCCCACCACTGGAGGCTCCTCTTGCATGGATGCAATCTCCTCAATACCGAGGATTATTTTTGAAGCCCCACATAAGGCATCATGACGCAAATTCATTGGCGTAGCACCACTATGGTCCGCATTGCCACGAATGGTTACATAGAACCGCTCTGGTGCGGCAATACCAGTTACAACGCCGATCGGTTTTGCTTCATGCTCTAGCACCTTACCTTGTTCGATATGTATTTCAGTGAAAGACTTTACAGGTCGTTTATATTCCATATGCTCAATAGCATCGGGATTTAAATTACGACCTTTCAACGCATCATACAAGGACACACCTTGTTTATCTACTAAGCGTTGTAAATCTTGCAATGTCAATTCACCGCGCATAGCCTTACTACCTAATGTAGCAGCTCCAAAGCGACTAGACTCTTCACACATAAAGTCCACCACTGCAATGGTATGGTCATGTTCAAAATCATCATCTGTCATACTGCGAATCGCTTCAATAGCAGACAATACACCCACAACACCATCATAATTGCCCCCATTCGGTACACTGTCCGTATGAGAACCAACCATAACAATCGGTAACTCAGGATTCTTGCCAACTTTATAGCCTATAACATTCCCGAAACCATCAGTTTCCACTGTGAGTCCCGCCTCAGTCATACGGTCAATAATATATTGGCGTCCCTTCCAGTCTGCGTCGGTGAAAGCTAGACGATTAATACCCTCACCAGGTGCAGTAAACTGTGCCATAACTTCAAAATCTTTAGCTAAACGCTCTCGTTGAATCATATAACACCTCACAATCTAATACTCATATTACATCTAATATATAGCACACTATACATATTTCGATGCATACATCTATATAGTTATGTACCTATAGTTTAGATGTATGCATCACAATATCTGAATCAATATATCCTATTTTAAATAGTGAGTAGCAATTGTACCTAACGCAACAATGCCATTTAACATATCTTCTTCATCAATATCGAATAATGGATTATGATGAGGTGCTTTAATAGCAGAGCCTAATACCATATATGTTGCTCGACCACCACGATCAATTACACGGTTCAAGAAGTATGCACAATCTTCACTACCGCCACCGCTATAATCAAAAGGTACCTCTTTAAAGATCCCCAATGGTTCAATGATAGATTGTACTTCACGAGCTAAATCATCGCTAATACGACCAGCTGGTGTTTCGCCTTGTTTTGTAATTTCAAATGTACAGTCATGCATTTCTGCAGCGCCTTTAATAATAGTTTTAGTGCGTTCAATCATGTAGTCATTGATTTCGGTAGTAGCACCGCGCGTTTCTAATTTAAGAACTGCTACATCAGGTGTAACATTGCGACCTGTACCACTTTCAAAAACGCCTACATTCATACGAGATGCACCTTGGCTATGACGGGCAATAGCTTGTAAGTTAAGAACTGCTGTACAGCCTGCAAGCATAGCATTTTGAGCCTTTTCTGGAGAACCACCAGCATGAGCAGAATAGCCATGGAACACAGCATCGAGTTTCGTAGTCGCCAAGAAACCATGATCACTACAAGCAAAGCAATTGGATAGATTTTCATTAAAGCCAATATGCATGCCAAACATCAAGTCTACGTCATCAACTACGCCAGCCTCTACCATCGCTTTAGCACCACGTACGCCTTCCTCAGCAGGTTGGAAGATAAGTTTGATAGTACCTTTTAATCCATCCTTATGTGTCGCTATATATTCTGCAAGGCCAAGGCCCATTGTCATATGTGTATCATGACCACAAGCATGCATAGCCTTATCGTGGCGAGAACGGAAACCAATCTTAGCAGGAATATGGTTAGATGCTTTAGATTCGATAACATCATTAGAATCCATATCTGCACGGAATGCCACAACAGGACCATCATCACTGAACTTCATTGTTGCTACGATGGCTGTTTTACCATAGCCCATTTTTTCTACGAGCTCAGGATCAGCACCTTCATCCATAGCACGAGCCATAGCTGCTTTCATAGCCTCTTCGCTAGGCAAGCCCATACGAGAGTCTAAATCGAGTACCTCTGCACCAAGTGCCACATCATAACCTAAAGCAATTAACTTTTCAGCTACTTTAGAAGCAGAACGATATTCGAGCCAAGCTGGCTCTGGATACATATGAAAATCACGACGCATAGCGATAAAATCATCACGTCGTTGTTGTACGAAATCTTTTACAGACATAGGAACCTCCTAAAAATTAATTAGTACTTATATATTAACTATATGAATAGATAAGTAAATAGTCAATAAAATAGGTCATGTATACAAAATAAAGAGACGAGCTATGCTATAATAATAGTAATAAAGGAGGTGCCTATGACATTAAATGTAAATAAAGAAAAACTCACCATTTTAGATGTACAATTTGATAATTATGAGGACTTTGATGCAGTTTGGTATGCCATAGGTTCATCTATGATTGAAGACTTCACTCCTACAACTGAATCAGTTCTAGAATTAAAAAATTATGTTACAAACAGAAGGAAGGAACTACAAATTGGCTAAAAACCAATACGAAGGTTACCAGTACATAGATTTAGATAATTTCTATACCTATGAAAATTCATTTGTATTAATAAATAAACAAAATATTCTAGATCCTAACTTAGCAAAAAATATAATATTTGATTACAAAAAACACATATACCTCATGGTATATGTGTTTTCGTTTGTCTAATTAATTTCTATTTAATTAAGTTTCTTTAGTTTATCTCTACTTTGTTCAGTTTTTCTAGCACTTCTCGTTTGATTTGTCGTTGTCGATCCCAGGCGATAATGAATACGGTAGCAATGATACAAATCATACCTATAATTCCGATAAGGGTAAATTCATTCCCCAATAGTGCCCAGCCAAATAGAGCGGCTGAAATCGGTTCCAACGAAGAAAGAATAGAGCCTTGTACGGCACCAATCCGTCGCACCCCTTCGATATAAGCATTAAAGGATACAACCGTCCCCAATATAATAATGGCGAATAATCCAAGCCATGTCATACCATCCCAAATTGCTTCAGAATCGATTTGCTGGAACATGGCTAACGAAATAACCCCACAGATAAACATGGCAAAACCAACAATCGATGTAGTGCCATATTTCTTTAATAGTTCAATAGGTTGCAATGTATAGACACAGATGCTAGCTGCAGAAATGAGTCCCCACAGTAAAGCTTCACCATTAATATTGGCCATATCTAAACCATCTTGTGAAACGATACAAATGGTACCAATCATGGCCAATACAACACAACCAGACTCCGCAAAAGACGGCTTTTTAAAGTATCGTAGGAAGAGATAAATAATAATCAACGTTGGCGCTACATATTGAAGGACCGTAGCAACACCCACGCCAGATATAGCGATGGCTCTAAAGTATGTATACTGCGCTAAAGCGATGCCAAGAACACCGAAGATGAGCAATTTACCAAAGTCTTTTTTATTTTTAAAAATATCAAAGATGCGCATCCCATCTTGCATATAGGCCAATATAATCGTCAAGAACCCTGCCACCAGCAGCCGAACCTCTAGTAGCCACTCTACATTCAAGTGTTTTGCCCCTTCCAGATATTGTACAGATGTACCTGAAAGGCCCCAAAACAAGGCTCCTAGAATGGCTAGCGCCATGCCGATCCACTGTTTCTCCCCCATCTAATTCCTCCATCTAATGCGACATTAAAATACTATAACATAATAACAAAGAGGCCTCAACCTCTGCAATACACCGAGATGAAACCTCTAACATTAAATTATAGATATGTTTAAATCAATATAAGCTAACGCAAATCAATCACCTATAGATTAATTACGTTTTTCTAGAGCAATAATAATAACAGTAGCAATGATCATAGCCATGCCAATTAGTCCTAATGCACTAAATTGGTTGTCTAAAAATGCCCATCCAAAGAAAGCCGCTGAAATCGGTTCAATAGATGACAAGATGGATCCCGGTACAGCGCCTATGCGCTTAACCCCTTCTAAATAGGCATTAAAGGATACAATGGTCCCAAGAAAGACAACATTAAAACAGCCAATAACAGTCCATACATCCCACAGAGCATACGAATTTGGTTGGTGGAACAAGATAGCCGCTACAATACCACTGAAGAGCATACCAAAGCCTACAATCGGCAGTGTCCCATATTTATATAGTAAATCTACAGGAGAAACACTATATACAGCGACCCCCACGGCAGACAAGAGGCCCCACACGAGCACGGCCAGAGGGAAGCTTTCAAAAGAAAAGCCATCATTTCCCATCAGACATATTGTACCTACTAAGGCCAATATAACGGAAATAATCTCCCCTTTAGAGGGTCGTTTACCATAACGTGCTAGCATGTAAATAATAATCATGGATGGCGCCAAGTATTGGAGTACCGTCGCAATGCCAGCTCCAGCCAAAGCAATGGATTTAAAGTATGTATATTGGCACAAGGCCATACCGAATACGCCAAAAACGATAAGGCCTACTGTATCTTTCAACTTACGAAAGACATCAAAGATAGAATTACCATACTTGAACCACGCATAAACAACGGTTAATAATCCCGCTGTAATTAAGCGCATGGTGACTAGCCATTCTAAGTTCATATCCCTAAAGTTGCTTAGGAACTGTACTGAAGCACCTGATACGCCCCATAAAATGGCACCTAATAGGGTTAGTAGAACACCTATAACTTCGTATCGCTTCATAGGATTACTCGCCTAAGAGATCCACGTGCACTTTTACAACAACCTTGCGGATTTTAATAGGCTTATCATTAACCGCTAACAAAGGTCTATGAATATCAGATGGGAAGAATACCGTATAATACCCTTCTGGACAGTGGATGTGCCCTTCATCAACCGATTCATTTGGATAGAAATAGCAATCTCGTTCTGGATAGGATTCAACAGGTTTAACGAGGCCTTTATCTACAAAAAAGCCCATATTTTCTTCGCCGCTCACCATAAATTGAATATCTACATAGTTGCGATGAGATTCAGGTTTTGTAGTTTCAAATAGTTTTGTTTCCACATCGTCCACATTGGCATACATCATGTCACCTTCAATGGCATGACGACCGCCTGGCAATGCTTTCAAATCTGTATTCTTTAAGAAATCTAAAGCTCGTACGATGGCTTTAGGATAGCCCATTTTTGTATAATCTGCAGTAATGCTAGAGAAAAACATATACGATCCTTTCCCGATATATGGAAATAACACCCGATATATAAGCAATTATATTATCTTTAATGTTAGCACATATATACATAAAGGACTAGCCATTATACGCTTTATATGAGGCGCAAATATGGTAAGGCATATATAGTAAAAGCCCTCCATACGCTACATATATGGAGGGCTCCTGTAAAATACTATTCAAATTTATGACTTACGTCAATTGTTATGCTATTAAGTTGTTACTATATGCAATTATCTATTCAGTTGTTGTGATTCTAACTGTATTTGATACAGTACGTGGACATGGTCTTAACTTTATTCTTGAGTCTTATGAGCAGCGATAATTTCTTCCGCTTGCTTATGTGGAACCTCTTCATAAGTATAGAACTGACGGTTAAATACGCCTTGTCCTTGAGTGATGGAGCGCAATGCTGTCACATAGTCGGCCATTTCAGCCAATGGTACTTGTGCTTTAACAACAGAAATACCTGTTCTTTCACTTTGTTCCATGCCTAATACACGACCTCGACGGCTATTTAAATCACCCATGATGTCGCCCATGAAAGCATCTGGTGCATACACGTTAACTTCATAGATTGGTTCTAATAGGACTGGTTTCGCCTTAGGAATTACATCCTTGATAGCTTGTGACGTAGCTACTTTGAATGCTAACTCTGAGGAGTCTACGCTATGGTAAGATCCATCCAAGAGTGTCACTTGCACGCCAATCATAGGATATCCCGCAATTAAGCCTTTATCTAGGGTTTCTTTGGCACCCTTTTCCACTGCTGGTATGTATTGTTTAGGTACAGCACCACCAAAGATTTTGTCTACGAACGCAAATTCGGTACCATCATATAATGGGTCCACTTGAATCTTAACGTGACCATATTGACCATGACCGCCACTTTGTTTCTTATATTTAGACTCGGTTTCAGCGGAGCCTTTAATGGTTTCGCGGTATGGAATATATGGAGCCACAAGTTTAGCTTGTACGCCATATTTACGATCCATTTTGTTGAGGATATGCTCGAGATGAACCTCGCCCATACAATCGATTTGTAGTTGACGGGCCTCAGCATTTTTCACTACTACGCAAGTAGGATCTTCTTCTGCTACTTTTAGAACAGCACCAGCTAATTTTTCCTCCTCACCTTTTTTCACAGGTTCTAATGCCACTGTGTATAGAGGTTGAGGGAATCGGATAGCATCGTATGTTACTTTAAAGTCAGGAGCAGTTAATGTATCGCCAGTCTTAGCATTAGCCAATTTCGGTATCACTACGATATCGCCAGCTTTAGCGGCAGATACAGGGATTTGTTGCTTCCCGATAAGGGTAACCATCTTGCCCCATTTTTCTTCTACACCTTGGTTTACATCATAAAGGCGATCGCCTTCTTTTAGTTCACCAGAGAAGATACGTACAAAGCTTTGTTTGCCTGCGAATGGGTCTAACAATGTTTTAAATACGAATGCAGTTAAAGGTTTATCTACATGTACTACACATTGTTCGCCGGTTTCCGCATCAGTTGCGGTCATCACTTTTTTAGTTGCATCCGGCATGTAACGGATCATACGATCCAATACTTGATCTAGGCCAATACGAGATGTGGCACTGCCACACATGATTGGGCACACACGGCCACTAATCATCCCTTCACGCAAGCCTTGGCGAATTTCCTCTAAGGATAATTCTTCGCCTTCTAAATATTTTTCCAACAATTCATCGCTACCTTCAGCCGCGGCTTCTACGGTCATTTCCCGAATTTCTTGAGCCTTTTCGATAAGGTGAGCTGGTACAGCAATCTCTGTTGGTTGGCCGTCCTTGTAAGTAAACGCAGTCATTTTTGCTACGTCTACGACGCCTTCAAAGTTGGCGCCTTCACCGATAGGAATCTGCAATGGCATAATGCCTTTGCCAAATAATTCCCGCATTCTTTCAATAGTACCGAAGAAATCGGCACCATCAACATCCATTTTATTGATAAATGCCATGCGTGGCATTTGTAATTCCACTGCATAATCCCAAGCGCGAACTGTGTCAGTTTCTACACCAGATGTGGCGGATAGTACCATTAACATACCATCGCACGCACGCAAAGCGGCACGAACTTCGCCATGGAATTCATTATAGCCTGGAGTATCTACGAAGTTAACCTTGTGGTCATGCCATTCACATGGAGCCATGCCCAATTGGATTGTTACGTTACGTTTAATTTCTTCAGGTTCAAAGTCCATAATATGTTTATTGTCTTGGCCTTTACCTACGAAATCAACCGCACCAGAGGTTAACAACAAAGATTCGACAAGAGCTGTTTTACCCGCACCATCGTGGGAAACAACAGCAACATTTCTAATTTTATCACTACTGTACTCTTTCATCGGAATCGCCTCCTTAATGGCAAATTACGGCTTTTGCTAATACATTTCGACACCCAAATAGAAAAGTCCTCTTTTTCCGAAAAAATTTATCAAAAAAAGAGGACTCTTTATTAATATTAATTTATAAATCAGTATTATCTACTCACTAAAGAGGCACAGCCACTAAGAAGTGCCATGAAAAGTGCCCAAATTATAGCGATGATTATGGATGTTAAGATGCAAGCAATGAATACTTTCATCTTCGTAAGCATTACTTGTCTTGCCATAAGTTCTAAGGATACCCAAATGGATATCACAAATAATACTATTGTTCCTATAACATAGATGACACTAGCAAGAGCACTACTATCGGATGCTAGACCTAATATGCCCATTAAAACCAAGACTATCGTATAACCAATACTAAATAATAGTACGCCATACCCTTGTAGATACCAACTAACTTTCATAATGGCTTGTACATTGTCGGTACCACCCATTTTAGTAATAACCCAGTTATATACATAAGAAGCGATAGCAACCATCACAAAGGACCAGCCGATACTGATAAGCCATGCAAAGATGAATATAAAGCTGGCACCGATACCAATTAAATAGGTTAAACCAGTAAATTCATTATGAGGGAGAAAGGGAATTAGCATAGTCCCGAATAAAGCCAATATAATATATGGAATAGCCCACAAGAATACAGTGCCCCAGAAACCTTTTTTCAATGTACCGGACTGTACAACTTGATCAATACCGCCTTTAAAAGGACTCGCAAATAACCGCCAAAAATCAGAATACCATTTTGTCTCCATAATACAACCTCATATACAAACTAAAAGTCTCTAAAATACTAAAACTCTCCCGTCCGTTTACCGTAATGTTTGGAGTCCCCATTTTGCTTCCAGCCTACGGTATCGCCGATGGACATTACGCGACGCGTTAAGCAGTCTTTACATTTGTCTGCATTATCATCTACGCAAGGTTTATTATCGTACAGCAAATATTTTGCACGGTGTTCCGGAATAGTAATGATAGGCATCAAAATATTGGCACCCGCAGCAAGTCCCTTTTCACGGCCTAGTTTATCCAACGCTTGTAATGCTGTTGTGGCCGCAATATTTACGTCTTTTAAGAATAAACGTGTTAACGCAATCATCTTGAGACCCAATTGAATGCGGCGCAATTTACCAGCTTCGTCATCGATTCCCATCGCTAATGCCTCTTGACCTAATGGCGTATCGTGATGTACCACATACGGTCCCATGCCGATCATATCGATATCCATATCGCGATAAAACAAGATATCATTTACCAAGTCTTCTTCTGTTTGACCAGGCAAACCAATCATGACACCTGTACCTACTTGGAAACCTACGCGGCGCAAGCTACGTAAGCATTCAACGCGCGTTTCAAAAGAGTGTAGTTCATCTTGAGGATGAATTTTATGATATAGCTCTTTATTTGTTGTTTCAATGCGCAATAAATAACGACTAGCGCCGGCTTCACGCATGCGGCGGTACGCCTCTTCGCTTTGTTCCCCTACGCACATCGTAATGCCCAGGGAACCATCGCCAATGGCTTTAATATCGCGAATTAAATCCACCACATAATCCACAAAGGCATCATCACAACGTTCGCCAGATTGGAGCGTAATAGAACCATATTCATGGTCATAGGCCCACTGTGCCATTTTAATGATATCTTCACGGTTCATATCAAAGCGTTCCGTCTTGTCATTTTCACGACGAATACCGCAATAATTACAATTTTTGATGCATCGGTTCGAGAACTCGATGAGGCCACGATAATACGCTACAGGCTTTACATATTTCGCCTTCACTTCATAAGCCTTTTTATATATTAACTGCAACTGTTCTTCATCAGTTACAGACATGAGAAATCTTAGCTCATCCTCTGTTAGCCATTCATCGCCAACGAGGTCTTTCCCGAGAATGTCTTGCACTTGCAAACAATCACTTCCTTTCATAACGAACCGTCATCGATTCGCTTGGTATGGTAATGGATTCAATATCTGTAACACAGATAAATCCATTAATTTCACGCGGCAAATCTCGTACATGTTTCACTTGCTCCATCAAACATGCATGCGCCATCATGCCACGACTCATTTTGGAGGACGTACTCATCTGTTTAAATGTGTCGCCTCGCAATTCCCAAAATTCAATGGTTACCACCTTTGGATGGTTCACCATTTTCGCATATTCTTTAGACGCTAGATTTAGGATCCAATCTTCCTTGTGAAAGTATGCATCCACCGTTTCGCGCCACGTATCGTATAAATTAATACCTACCTTATCGACCATATCTAGTCGATAATCGCGTACGCCCATCGTAGGCTCTACAACGCCGTACAAGGCAGACATCACAACAAGATGGCTTTCACCGAAGGCCTTAGCCTCATCGGACAAGTTCTGCCAGTCTAAATATTTGAAAGCAATGCCATCGTAGCTTTCACAAGCATATCCAGCGGGATGAGACGCAAAATCTTGATAGAAATCAAAGAGTGCCTGCGCCTTATCATCCTTTAATTTTAAAGCCTTGCCAAGGGCCGCCACATCAAGGGATTGCACATGTTTTACAATGTCTTGTGTAATGTGCGGTTGAAATTGACCGTCCTGGACTGCAGTATGTACTGCCCCATCGTTGCTAGTAGCATTGGTAATCGTTTTTGTCTTACTAGGAGAGAGGACGATTTTCATGGGATAACTCCGCCTTGATAGTTTCCTCTGTCAAATTGTCAATCAACTCAGGATTCCACAACATGAGAGGCACAGCCACTACGTGGCTAGCTTTCATTTCTTTACATAAATTAATACATTCTTTGAGGTAATCAGAGTCTTCATCTACAAGGTCGCATACGATAACAACGTGACGGCCTTTTAGATTAACGCCTTCGTAGTCGATGCTTCCAGCAGATACTGTAAGCATACCTGTTTCCAAACGACCTTCACTCATGTCGTTCAAACGAGACATCAACACATGCTCGAGCATAGTGGATACAGGTGTCACTACACGGCCAATGCCGATAAGGGCCTCGGGTTGGGCATGAACGATAACTGTTTTCTTCCGTTTATCTGTTCTAAAATCAACGAGAGCTTTTTCTAATGCACCAAAGAATACAAATAATTGCCAAGGATCAAAAGAACCTGTTTGGAACATGTCGATAACAGAACCATCCTCATCCATATTTAGGCGCGTTAATAATTCCTCTGCAATGTCGTTTACAACAACACTAAAATCAGATTGCATTGCATCTTGTACTTTTACTTCGTCTGCCATTAGGTCCTCCTAATTTCTATCTATTACACTGGTGAGGGAATTCTCCCTACAGATTTATACTATCTTTAATTGTAACATATTTTATAGCCCACATGGGTATTCTTGGATACGCTTTTTACATAAAAAATATACATGACCGAATATGAAAAAAAGACCGCCACCGCGGTCTTTTTCTCTATCATTATTAGCTTTACATTATGAGCTAACGATTCGATTGTTTTCTAAGCCTTGCTACTAGTCTACTAGCATCATGCAAATATGAGATTGTGTATTATACATCTACTATAAGCTTATATGTTATGCGCCTACATAGAGTAGGTAGATATTCATAACGGTTACTACAATGCCAATGCCCCATAATAGTACATTTGTATATGTATGGTTCGCATATTGCCCCATCACCTTGCGGCTACTTGTCATATAGAGCTGCAAGAAAATCGTAATAGGCAGTTGCAAGCTCAAGAACATTTGAGAGATCAACAAGGCTTGGAATGAATCAGTAACGAATACAATCAAAAGCAATGCTGGAATATAAGTTAATGCCAAGCCTAATCTTGTATGGAAGTCTTTCATATCGTAAGACTCACCAAACATACCGGCAAAGATACTCGCCCCTGCCATACCTGCCGTAGCAGACGATGCAAAGCCCGCAAAGAGCAATGCGATAGCAAAGATTGTACCTGCTGCAGGTCCAATGAGAGGTCGTAACAACTCCTCAGCCTGTTCAAGCTCCGTTACTTCAATGCCATGAGCAAAGAACACTGCCGCCGCCAATAAGATCATGGCAGAGTTAATCATCCAGCCAATACCCATAGATAATAGGGTGTCTAGAAATTCATAACGCAATTGGCGCTTCATTACAGAAGGATCTTGTGTGTTGAACTGGCGACTTTGAATGATTTCTGAGTGCAAGAACAAATTGTGAGGCATAATAACAGCCCCTAAGATACTCAAAATAACGAGCATCGATTCATTAGGAACCTTAGGATCTACCCAACCAATACCAGCTGCTGCCCAATCTACATTGACCATATTGACCTCTACGAGGTACGCCAACGCAATAAGGGATACGAATCCTGCAATGATACGCTCTAGCTTCCGATAGGAATTGGTAATGAGCATAATGGTACAGATTACAGCCGTCAAGATACTGCCTATCAAAAGAGGAATGCCAAAAAGCATTTTCAATGCGATGGCTGCACCGATAAACTCGGCCAATGCGGTCGCTGCCGCTGCAATGCCCGCCGTACTCAATACGAACCTAGACACGTAACGCGGCAAGAATTCATAAGCACATTCGGATAAACATTGGCCTCGTACAATGCCTAAGTGGGCCACGTTATGTTGCAATAAAATAAGCATAATCGTAGATAGCGTAACTACCCACAATAGTTCATAACCATAACTAGCACCAGCAGCGAGATTGGCCGCCCAATTGCCAGGGTCGATGAACCCAACCGTTACGATGATGCCAGGTCCTATATATTTAAAGACCTCGCTCACCTGCTGCTTACCGTTTTGGTGGACGGTAAACAGCTGTTTCTTTAAAAAATCAATCATTATAACTCCTTAAATAGGGTTATAGAGTGAAAGTCATCTCCGTTTGCATACGAGCATCGGTTTTAGATTTTGTATCCTTACCACCGGTATAACGGATGCGCACATTATTATTTACTTTAACGCGAGAGTCATCAATTTTGAACTTCTTCATTTTTTCTTTGATTTGTTCATCAGTTAACGCGCGCTCTTCTGGTTTTGCCACTTCGTCATTAGCTGCATCTAAAGCCTCTTGTTGAGATTTAGATACTTGGTATGTTTTACCAGATTTCTTAGCTTTTTCAGCACGTTTTTCGTCTAATTTTTGACGGCGCTCTCGGGTAACCTTCTTATCGCGAGCAATACGATAATCCATTACATCACGCATATTTTCTTGATAAATACGCAACGCATATTGGCGGTCGTTTTCGTTCATTTGCTCCCGTTTAGTTACAACTTCGTCGATAAGCGGCATGAGTTCATCCTTTGTATAGCTTGTATTACCATCAAAGGCAAAACCATGTGTATCGGTAATAGCACCGTGCTTAACTAGTGTTTGTAATGCTGTATACGTCCAATCATTTGGTGTAATCACACCTGCACTCACATGATGTTGAGCTTTGCTAGAACTACTAACAGTTTCTACATCAGCACTCACGCCATCTACCATAGGACGTGCGCTTGGAATAGCAATACTTTCAGCATGTGCGAAACCAACAGAGGCAACGAGACATAATGCACCGATGCCAACAGCGCGACGAAGTAAATTCATGTGACGTGTATATTTTATATTCATAAGAGTCTCCTTAAAATTACATTTTATACAATCTATTATATGAAACCCCTTATCATACGTCAACTCTATAACCTTACACACCTGTATAAATCAATATTTATAAGACCTCAGGCTCACTTGAGCCCTTACACCTTTAGGTCTATACCCAGTAAATTCCACAATAAATCAGAACCACCCGTAAAACGGGTGGTTTGCTCACGGGCTATAAGCCCGTA